>JAGCKY010000039.1 GCA_017647245.1 Elusimicrobiaceae bacterium | reverse complement strand
GGTTTTATGCATAAAGGCTTACTAGTCGATTTGGGCTAGATAGAGCGTTCGACCGTTTCTCATTCTAAGTTTAGGACTCGTAAAATTCAGAGTCGAATATACCTTTATAGTGAACTACTATGATCAAGCGTACGCAGTGTCGGTTATGGGGAAGCTTTTGGGATTGGACTCTAAATATACTTCTTGATGCCATTTGGCTACATAAATCCTGTTTCGCTCGTAGGTTAGGGGATGAGTAACAATCCATTTTACCCAGTGTGCAACAAAGAATAGCTTGGGGGACTGTCCCCATTGGAAAAAGTGATAGAAAATTGGATAAATGTGGTGGTTTTATTATGTTTTTTTTGAAGTGAGAATTTGACGCGGGAAAAATTTTTGAGTGTGGCAGATATTAAGTATGCCCTACGGTCAACGCCCCGTAAAGTGGAATTACGGTAATATTGACAAAGTCTATGGCAGGTGTTAGAATAACAATAGTTTGTAAATATTTTGAAATGTTAAGGAGTGATTTTATCTATGAAAAAAATCAGTGGTTTTTTTGCGCTAACGCCTTTTTTCTCCGCGTTGGTTTTATTGTGCGCGTTAAATGCTTCGGCCAACCAAACGGATGACAATCAGATTTTTTCCAACCTAAAAGAAGTTCCCTCCGCCAATGCTCAAAGAGTTTCGTTTGATGGTTCAGAGTGGATTTGGCATAAGTCTACTGCAAATGTTCCAAAGAGTGATGCGTATATACGCACACAATTCAAAATTCCTGCAGATTTATCAGTGACAGACGCTCTCTTTGCTTTTTCTTGCGATAATTCGGCGGTGGTAAAAATTAACGGTCAGGAAGTTGCCCGCCAAGGCGCCGGTGAGTTTGATTGGCAGTGCCCCACTTATAATAGCGATGTGGCCAAACTTCTTAAATCAGGCGTAAATATAGTTGAGGCTAAGTGCTATAACAAGGAGTTTGGTCATGCAGGGTTTATCGCGTACCTTAAAGTTGGATTGTCAAACGGTAAGGTTTTTGAGGTCAGGACGGATACGACCGGCTGGAAGACAAGTAAAGACGGAGTTAATTTCACCAAGCCAGCTTCTGCGGGTTTGTACGGTGTTGCGCCTTGGTATGATACGCTGCCGAAAATCGTCTTAATGCAAAGCATGCGCAATTATCCCGGGATTAAGGATGTTAAGAGCGAATGGATTTCCGCCGCGGACGCAAAAGAAGTTGATTGGCACCGTCGCGGCCAGGAGCTTTCCGCCGACGGCACAAGTCTTTTCATGTCTGAATTTAAAAATGATGCGCAGATAGAGAAGGCGATATGGACAGTTTCGGGGCTTGGTGTATTCGAGGTGTTTGTCAATGGCAAGCGTGTCGGTGCTCAAGACGCACTTAAGCCGGGCTTTACCAACAGCCGCAAGACAAAGTATTGCTTCACGTATGATGTCACCAAAGAAATGAACTTGAAAAGCGGCGAGAGTAATGTTCTGCAAGCTGAAGTTTCCTCTGGGTGGTGGCGCGACAAGATTGTTACGTATGCAGGCAAGAAAAGCGCTTTCCGCGGAGAGCTTGAGCTGCAGTTTGCTGACGGCAGCAAAAAAGTTCTCTGCACAAACACTGCCGATTGGAAGGCTTGCGTAGGCGGGCCAGTTAAGCGCGCGGGAATTTTTGACGGTGAGATTTACGATGCTCGCATTGCAAAATGGAGCGGTGATTTCAAGAGTGCCGTTGTTAACAATGAATTTTGCGGAGAGATATTCCCGTCTGACGGCGCCGAGGTTTGCCGCCGCGAAGATCTTGTCATGAAGCCTGTTGAGGCATACTGCTGGAAAGGAGTCTCTGGCAAAGCCGATAAGGTTTTCGGCACAGTTGTGAAAACTCGCGTTTTCAAGAAGGGCGAATATCTTACAGTAAAACCGGGCGAGACTCTTGTTGTTGACTTTGGGCAGAATGCTGCGGCTGTTCCTCGCTTTACAAAGATGAAAGCAGAAGAGGGCGTTGAGCTCTTGTGTCTGCAAGGCGAGATGCTTAATGACGGAAACGGCGAGCGCTCGCGCGGCAATGACGGCCCTGCCGGCAGCGTGTATCGCGCAAGCTTGCGCATTCCGTATACGGGCATGCATCTTAAATATACTTTTGCATCAAGTGGCGAAGCTGAGTATATGCCTTTTTATACTTTCTTTGGCTACCGCTATATCAGCGTGACAGCTACAGGTGAAGTGTCTTTCTATGTTGAAAGCGTGCCCGTAACGTCCATTAAACGCGAACTGGAGCTTGGATGCATCGAAACAGGCGTTGACGATGTAAATAAGCTTATTTCCAATATATACTGGGGGCAGCTTTCCAATTACCTTTCAGTGCCGACAGATTGTCCTCAGCGCAACGAGCGCTTGGGATGGTCGGCGGATACACAGGTTTTTGCTGAGGCCGGTTCGTTTAACGCCAACACATTGACATTTTTGCGCAAGTGGATGCGCGACATCGCGGATTGCCAGGACGAAAAGACGGGCCATGTGCAGTACACCGC
>JAGCKY010000038.1 GCA_017647245.1 Elusimicrobiaceae bacterium | reverse complement strand
GAGGGAATGAAACGCAGTTTGCGCGCGATTGAGAAAGCGGACGTCGTGCTTTTTGTAACGGATTTGACACGTGATTTAACTCCGCAGGAAGAAGCCCTTTGGGACGACGTACAAAAAGAAAACAAACCCACACTACTCGTGCTTAATAAAACAGACGAAGCACCGCAAGGCCATTGCGGTTTAGAAGGAAAGGCACAATATACGGTCTATGTTTCATGCAAAAAAGGAGACGGAATTGCGGGGCTTAAAAAACAATTGTCGGATTTTGTCAGCGCGCCCGACGCGCAAACAGATAACGGTGTGATGATTTCTAATTTGCGGCAATATCAGGCAGTTTTGGACGCACAGACCGAATTAGAAAGCGCGCTTGTGCAATTAAAGCGCGACGGCGGGCTGGAATTATATGCAGAGCATATACGTGGGGCACTACGTGCCTTAAAAGATTTAACTGGGGAAGTTACGCCCGATGATGTACTGGACGTAATTTTTTCAACATTTTGTTTGGGGAAATAAATGTTTGACTATCAGCAAGAATATGATGTGATTGTAATCGGCGGCGGACACGCAGGATGTGAAGCCGCATTGGCGGCGGCCAAAACCGGCGCGCGCACTTTGCTGATGAGCCAAAACATAGACACGCTGGCGCAAATGTCTTGCAATCCGTCTATCGGCGGAATTGCCAAAGGGCAAATCGTGCGCGAATTAGACGCGCTCGGCGGGGCGATGGGCCGCGTAACTGATGCGGCGGCCGTACATTATCACATGTTAAACACGGGCAAAGGTCCGGCGGTACATTCGCCGCGCGTACAATGCGATAAAAAAGTTTATCAATTTACCTATAAGCATACCGTAGAACTGCAACCGAATTTAGATTTAATCCAAGACGAGGCAGTGGAAATTGCCACCTCGGACAATGCCGTATGCGGCGTGCGTACCTTGCGCGATACCTTTTACCAAGCCAAAACCGTTGTGCTCAGTACGGGCACATTTTTGGGAGGTACAATTCACATTGGCGAAGTGATGACGCCCGGCGGGCGGTATAATGATATGCCCAGTGTGCAACTGTCCGCATCGCTTAAAAAAATCGGGTTGCATATTATCCGTTTTAAAACGGGTACGCCCATGCGTATCAATGCACGCGGGGTGGATTTTTCCAAATTCCGTTTACAGCCGTCGGATAATCCGTTTCAGCCAATGTCACATTTTACCGACGTAAAAGAACAGGCCAAACGCAAATTTTTATCATGCTACATTACCCGTACTACCGAAGAAACTGACAAAATCCTGCGCGAAAATTTGCACCGCTCGGCCATGTACAGCGGCAAAATTCACGCGCTCGGGCCGCGCTATTGTCCGTCGGTGGAAGACAAAACAAAGAAATTTCCCGACGTAAAAACACATCCTTTATTTTTAGAGCCCGAGGGGAATAACACGGAAGAATTTTATATTCAAGGTTTTTCCACCAGTCTGCCCGAGGAAGTACAGCGCGCTTTGCTTAAATCCGTACCCGGGTTGGAAAATGCCTCTATCACGCGCGCGGGCTATGCGGTGGAATATGATTTTTCAGACCCTATGGATTTATTCCCGTCGTTGGAAAGCAAAATCGTACCGGGATTATTTTGCGCGGGACAAATCAATGGTACCACGGGTTACGAAGAAGCCGGCGGCCAAGGTTTTATGGCAGGGGTAAATGCGGCGCGCAAAACACAAGGTAAAGAGCCGTTTGTGTTGCGCCGAGACGAAGCATATATCGGGGTATTGATTGATGACCTCGTAACAAAAGGGGTCAATGAGCCCTATCGCATGTTTACTTCGCGCGCGGAGTATCGCATTTTACTGCGTAACGACAATGCCGATTTGCGCTTGTGCCCATACGGTTTTTCGCTCGGTATATTGGACCAGAAATATAAACCCGCTTTTGAAAGATACTGTGCACAAGTGGAAAAATTAAAAGAAAATCCGAACGCGCAAATTGACGAAACCGATTTGTATCCGTGGACTGCAGATAAAGTGCGTTTCCATGTGGACGTACACCAAAAATACGCCGGCTATTACGAACGTAACAAAAAAGATGCGGAAAAACTGGCCCAGTCGGATAATATCGTTATTCCGGAAGGATTTGACCCGTCGGCCGTAAAGGGGTTGCTCTTTGAAACGAGCCAAAAATTAAAAAGTGTGCAACCGCGCACATTAGGCCAAGCGTCGCGTATCCCCGGGGTTACTCCGGCAGATATACAGTTGTTGGCTATTCATATTGAACGATACAGGAGACTCAAGCATGCAGAAAAAGTTGCTTGATTTTGCCGCTAAATTGAAACTAAATTTGACGGAAAATGCCGTTGCCTTGCTCGTACAATATGCAGATTTGGTCTGGCAGAAAAAAGAATCGCTCAATCTGACCAGTGTGGCGGATCAAGAAGAAATCATTACGCGGCATATTTGCGATGGATTGGTGGCCGCGGCTTTTATTGCACCGCACGCGAAAGGGAAAACTAATTTTTCCGTCGCAGACATGGGTAGCGGAGCGGGATATATTGGGCTGACGGTGGCAATTGCTTTGCCGCATATTCAAGTCAGTTTGGTGGAAAGCTTAGAGCGGCGCTGTGCTTTTTTAAATTGGGTGAGTATGAAACTGGGGCTTAAAAATGTTACTGTAGTAAATATACGTCTGGGACAACAGACGGTGGGAACATTTGATGCCGTGACAGAACGTGCCATGGGTAAATTAAATGATATTTTGCCTTTGGTCGCACCCGCTGTTAAAGCCGGGGGCAACTTTGTTGCGTACCAAAGCATGAAAGGCGAAGCAGATAAAAATTTGTTGATGCATTTACAATTACAAGAACAGCGCGCTCTTGCGTACAATTTGCCGGGCGAGAATAAAGAGCGTTATTTAGCGGTATTTAGTAAAAATGGACATTGTTAAGCAAATTACAATTTTACTGTGGATATTAGGGATCGTACTCATTACGCCGCCCGTGCTACGCAATTTTGATATTGACGTTCAAACCGTTTACCGTAAAGTTTTAGCGTTACCGGAAAAAACAGGACAAGCACGCGACGGATTAGAAACGCGTAAAACCGATATTGACCCATCGGTATTTAATGAGCTGTTTTCAGAAGAAAATGACAATACAGTGCAACAAAATGAAAGTGTCAAACAAGAGTTTGAGAAGATGATTTCGGGGCTGGAGCGCATTGCACAAATGGTGTCGGGCGATTCTTCCGATGTGCAAATCCAAGATATTCCGGCCCACTTTCACTATGACAGTAGTGCACAAAATAAACAGCGCTGGTTGCCGCCGCCGCCGGGATTTATGACGGGCGAAACATTTAATTATTTGATTTACCGTGAGCAACAGCCCGTTAGTGAAAAGTTAAAAACAGTGTTAGATAATATACACGGTAATTTAATGTTGGATTTAACTCCTTTTACGCTTGTATCTAAACCTAACAAAATTTTGGTGATGCTGTTTGAAAATAAAAACAGCTATATGGGATTTACCAAACGGCCTGCATGGTCCGGCGCGGCGTCTGATTTGCGGGCGGATACCATGTACGTGTTGGAAGGGCCGAATTTCTATCCGCTGTCTGTGCACGAACTGACGCATTTGTATTTTGACGGATATTTTTTACCGTCTATTTCGCCGCTGTGGCTTTCCGAAGGTATGGCGGTATATATGCAGATTTATGCTACGCGCCAAAAACCTGCGTGGGTAGATACCGGTATACGCCGTATTTTAAGCGGACAATATATCAGTTTGGAAGATCTGTTTGATATGGATTCACTGGCATCTTTGACCACACAGCAAGCAGAACTTTGGTATACACAGGCGTTTAGCGTGGTAGATTATTTGCTCAATAGCCACAGCCGCGACGAGTTTTACCGCTTTTGCAATGAATTAAAAGCCGGTACGCCTGTTTATCAGGCATTGTATCGTGCATACGGGATACCGTTTAATAAAGTGTCTGTTTTGCAAAATGTATGGTTGTATGATTTAGCACGGAAAATGAGAGGGCAGAATACGGGTAATGCGCAAGTGCCCGCTACTGAATTGTCCTCTACACAAACGGTGAGTGT
>JAGCKY010000037.1 GCA_017647245.1 Elusimicrobiaceae bacterium | reverse complement strand
GGGTTTATGGATTTTTTCGCATACGGCCATCCGTCTTTTAAGCGGATAACCGTTTACGCCGAAAACGCCTTTGGCAAAACTTCCCGCACTTCTTATTTATGGTCGCCCGCTCAAAAGACCGCTGTGCTGGAAACCGCACGCATTTGCGGACTGGGCAAAGCAACGACACTCAATCCCTTGGGCGCTTCGTCTTTTGGGGTGGGCCAAGTGATTTTGCACGCGCTTAAAAAAGGCGCACGGAAAATTTACATTGGGCTGGGCGGCGTGGCGTGCAATGACGGCGGCGCGGGCATCGCGCAAGCTTTGGGCACGCAATTTTTAGACGCGCGCGGCCGCGAAATTGCCCGCGGTGCCAAACCGCTTTTAAAATTATCCATGTTAGATATTGCCGAGCTTAAAAAGAAACTGCGCGGTGTAAAAATTTATGCAGTGTCCGATGTGAAAAATCCATTGCTGGGTCCTCGTGGCTCGGCGCGCGTGTACGGCCCGCAAAAGGGCGCTACGCCCGCGCAAGTACGCATCTTGGAAAAAGCGCTCACCGTCTATGCGCGAGCCGTCACAAAGGCAACCGGAAAAGATATTGCCCGCACGCCCGGCACGGCGGCCGCGGGCGGATTATGCGCGGGGCTTTATGGATTATGCGGCGCACAAATTATTTTCGGCGCGGATTTTTTGCACAAAAATTTGCCCCTGGATAAATGGGCCAAATGGGCTGATTCACTAATTACTTCCGAAGGAAAATTAGACACGCAAACCTTGTACGGAAAAGCACCTTTATGTGCCTTGCAGGCCGCCGCCAAGCATCACAAACCTGTTTTATTTATTTGCGGGACTTATGAAGAAAAAGCGCTTAAAAAGCTACCGCGCGGGCTTAATTTGCGCCTTATCTGCTTAACCGATTTTGCCAAAAACAAACAAGACAGTATGCAACACACTGCTACCTATATTCGTCGCATTCTGGCGCAATTATTTCTTTAAACTTACAAATACTTTCTGAAGAAATCACCCAGGCGCTGCTTGTATTCAAAGCCGCCCACCTCAGCGCATTTGTTGTGCTTGGCACCGGGCACTAGCCAAATTTCTTTGGGCTCGCCCGCACTTTTGTACAACAGCTTCGCCTGCGCGGCGGGTACTAAATTATCGTACCGCCCGTGAATAAAGAAAACCGGCCGCGGCGCAATTTTGGACACATTAAATTTAGGGCTGAACTGCTCCGGGTTTACTTTTAGGCGCTTACGCATATAGTGAAGTATCATCGCCATCAGCGGGAAATACGGCACCTTGTTGTGCACCCATGCCCAGCGCGATACCACTTTACGGAAAGAGTAATACGACGCTTCCGCCGCCACACACGCGATTTCTTTATTTTGTGCGGCTTCGCAAATGGCTACCATACCGCCCATAGAAAGACCGTACAAACCAATTTTGTTACACGCATAACCGCGCGTTTCTTTTAAAAATTTAATGGCCGCCTGCAAATCTTTTGTTTCCAAATAACCGATAGAACTGACTGACCCGCCGCTTTCCCCCAGCGCACGGAAATCAAAATACATCAGGTTATATCCCAAGTCATAAAGAAAACACGTATTGCGGAAAATATCGCCGCGGTTCATGCCCCAGCCGTGCATTAAAATAATTGTTTTGTCCGAAGTGTCATTGGGCAAAAACCAACCTTTAATTTGCACGCCGTCGGCGGTTTTAAAGCAAATGTTTTCGTATGGCAATTTGTATTGATCCGGCCAAACATCTAACGCTTTGCGCTTGGCGGTAGGGTGCAATACTTTTTTGGCTAGGCGCGAGCAAAGCCAAATTGCTCCCACCACAATCAATACTAAAACAATTAAAATAATCAATAGAATTTTTAGCATAATTTTATTCCACCGTTACACTTTTGGCCAAATTACGCGGCTGGTCAATATCGCGGCCCAACCGTTTGGCAATCCAATAAGCAAAGAATTGCAACGCTACAATATCCAGCACCGGTTGCAAATACTCACTGGCTTGCGGCACGACAATCTGTTTATCGCTCACCGATGCGGCGGCTTCTTTACCGTCGGGTGTGGTAATCGCGATGACATACGCCCCGCGCGCGCGGCATTCTTGGCACGCGGAAAGCATTTTATCAAACAGCTGATTTTGCGGCATAATAACAATCACCGGCGTATCTTTATCAATCACGGAAATCGGCCCATGCTTGATTTCTCCGGCCGCAAAACCTTCGGCAGAAACATAAGAAATTTCTTTGAGTTTCAGCGCCGCTTCCAAGGCAATCGGATAGTCCACATTACGCCCTAAAAAGATAAAGCGGTTTGCTTTATAAATCTTACGCGTTAAGTGCCGTACGTCATATTCAATTTTGAGTGTTTCCGCTACTGCTTTCGGCACGGACATCAGTTCTTTGTAAAGTTTATTAAACTGATTTTGGCTGATATTGCCCGACGCGTGGCCCAGGAAAATCGCCAGTGCATACAAGGAAATAATCTGACTGCTAAATGCTTTGGTAGATGCTACGCTGATTTCCGGTCCGCAATGCGTATAAAATACGCTGTTGCAGGCGCGGGTCAAACCAGAGCCCAACACATTGCAAATCGCTAAACGCTTAAAACCCAACTCTTTGGCTTTTTTGACCGCGCCCAAAGTATCCGCTGTTTCGCCCGACTGACTAACCGCAATACACAGCGTATCTTTAGCCGGCGGAATCGTGCGGTATTTAAATTCACTTGCCAAATCTACCGACGCGGTTACGCCCGCAAAATTTTCCAAATAGTACTTACCGATCAACGCCGCGTGATAAGCCGTACCGCATGCTACCATGTACACGTTGCGAATTTTGCGCAGGTCTTCGGTTTTCAGTCCCAAAATACGCGAAAAATCTTCCCGCGCCGTTCGCAGTGTATCTTCTAATGCTTGCGGTTGATCGTAAATTTCTTTGAGCATGAAATGGTCGTAGCCGCCCTTTTCCGCGGTTTTTTCATCCCAAGAAATTTTAGTAGCTTTCGGTTTGATCGTTTTACCGTCTGCACCATACAAAGTTACACCGTCCGGGCGCAAGACAACCGTTTGCCCGTCTTCTAAAAACAATACTTTGTTAGTGTATTTCAAAAAAGCAGGTACATCAGAAGCCAGAAAATTTTCATTTTTGCCCAGTCCGACTACCAGCGGACTTTGATTTTTTACACCGATGATTTGATTGGGTGCTTTGGTCCACATTACCCCATACGCAAACGCCCCGCGCAACGCTGCATTGGTCAAAAACACGGCGGCTAACAACCGTTCTTCCGGCGTTTTACCGGAAACGTATTTCAAATTTTCTTCAATTAAATGCGCGATGGTTTCGGTATCGGTTTCGCTTTGAAATTTATGACCGCGCGATTGCAGTTTTTCTTTCAGCGGCAGGAAATTTTCAATGATGCCGTTATGCACCACCACAATGTCGCCGCTGCAATCCGTGTGCGGGTGTGAATTTTCTTCACTGGGTTTACCGTGTGTGGCCCAACGCGTGTGCCCAATACCGCAAGTACCTTTCGGGCTTTCTAACAGGGCCGCTTTTTCCAGTTCGGCCACTTTTCCAACGGCGCGGATCCGGTGCACTTTCCCGTTTTCCGCTACGGCCAGTCCCGCCGAATCATAGCCGCGGTACTCTAATTTTTTAAGCCCTTCAATTAAAAACGGAACGCTGTTTTTAGAGCCAATGTAACCAATAATTCCACACATAAAAAACCTCTTATAACAGCTCTTTCATGGCGCAAACGGCGTTTGGAAGTCCTGCCAGTACCGCACGCGAAACAATAGAAAATCCGATATTCATACAGCTAATTCCGCACAAATCCGCCACCGGCAGTACATTTTCATAATCCAGCCCATGCCCGGCGTGCACTTCCATTTTTAATTCTTTTGCGAGCAAAGCCGCCAAGGCCAGTTCGCGCAAGAGTTTATTTTTTTCTTTTTTGGTTTTTGCTTCGCTGTAATTGCGCGTGCACAATTCCACGATATCTGCCCCGCAACGCGCGGCCGTACGGATAGCCGCCGGGTCCGGGTCCACAAACAAACTGACTTTGATATGCTTCTTTTGCAAAGCGCGGGTCATATCTCCGATGCGCTTTATATTTTTAGGTGTAAATTTCAACCCGCCCATCGTGGTCACTTCACCGGGTTGCTCCGGCACAATGCACACGGAAAACGGTTTATATTTAAGCGCCATTTTTTGCATTTTTTCGGAAGAATTACATTCCAAATGAATGTATTTGCCATACGCTTTACACAAACGGGCCAAATCTTTTTCGGTCATATGGCGCTCATCGTTGCGCACGTGAATAACGATATAATCCGCTCCCACACACAAACAAAGTTCTGCGGCCAGCAAAGGATCCGGGAAAGTGGCGCGGCGCGCACGGCGTAGCGTGGCGACATGATCTATATTTACACCTAATTTTAAACTCATTTGGTTTCCTCCGTTTTACTTCGGTAAAGAGCTTCGGCTTCTTGGGCCACGCGACTTACGGCCTCGCCGTCGGCCCCTTCTACCAAGATGCGCAATTTGGGTTCTGTGCCGCTGTAACGCACGAACACACGCCCTTTGCCTTGCAACTGCTGTTCTAATTTTTTAATCCCGTCCACAAAGCCGGGCAAACTATCCAATGCCGGTTTTTCTTTGACTTGCAAAGCACGCAGTTCGCAAGGGTATTTTTTCCAATCCCCCGCAAAGCGGCTCATCGGTAAGCCGGTTTTTTTGGCAAATTGCAAAAATTGCAAGGCAGATAAAATGCCGTCTCCGGTATTGGCAAAATTGGCAAAAATGATATGGCCCGATGTTTCGCCGCCGATTGCTAATCCTTGTTCGGCCAATGCGCGGGCTACATACTTATCCCCTACGGGAGTTAATTCTACTTCCACTCCGTTTTCTTTTAAGAAATTAATACAACCCAAATTCGCCATCACGGTCATTACCGCTTTGTTTTTAGGCAAGCGGTTTTCTTTTTTCAAGGCCAGTGCCGCGGCCGCAATGATATTTTCTCCGTCTAATTGCACACCGTTTTCGTCGCTGGCAATGACACGATCCGCATCGCCGTCAAAACTAAATCCGCAATATGCGCCGGTTTGTTTGACCAACTCTTGCATCTTTTGTGTATGCAAAGCCCCCACGCCGTCATTAATATGCGCGCCGTCATTTTCATTGGCTATGACGGTCACTTCCATGCCCAATGCACGAAACACATCGGGCCCAATTTGATGGCTCGCGCCGTTAGCGCAGTCCAACACTACTTTTGTTCCGCGTAACAATTCTTTGTCTACGCCGGAAATTAAGAAATTTTTATACCCCGCCACCAATTCCGGTGCTACCCGGTAATTGCCGACAGCGGCAGGCACTTTATCCGTTTGCTCAATAGCGGCTTCTATTTTATTTTCTAAATCTTCGGGCAGTTTTGTTCCCGCCGCGGTGAAAAATTTAATTCCGTTAAATTCAGCAGGATTATGGCTGGCGGAAATGACCACCCCGCACACACTGCTGGTTTGTTTGACGGCCAAAGCCACCGACGGAGTAGTGGAAATCCCCATATCCAACACATCGGCCCCCGCCGCGCGGATACCTGCGGAAAGTTGCTTTAAAATAGACGGACCGGACAAGCGCGTATCGCGCGCAATGATGACCTGCTTTTTAAGATTTTCTTTTTCGGCATATTGGCCGAGTTCTTTTAGAGCACAATAGCCCAGTTTACAAATAAAATCATCTGTCAGCGGGAACTGTCCCGCCACGGCGCGTACGCCGTCTGTTCCAAAATACTTACCCATATCTTCCTCTGTGTCTTTTAAAAAAGTTCGCCTTGTTGCGGATTTTCTTTTTCCGCCGTCGGTGCAACAACAACCGGCTCTTGCGCGGTTTTCTTGGTCGTTTTCTTCGGTTCTTCCGATTTCTTTTCCACCGGAGCGGTTTGCTCTTTCGGGGCCGCTAACCCTAAAATTTCGTCAATTTCCGCCGCTTCCACTACTTCTTTTTCAAGCAAACGGTTTACCAACGTATCAAACTGCGCGCGATGTGCGGTAATAATTTCTTTAGCACGTACATACGCTTTACGCAAGGTTTCGGAAATTTCCTTATCAATACGTTGGGCCAATTCTTCGGAATACTGGCGGTGGCGCGATAAATCACGTCCTAAAAACACTTCCCCGTCCTCACCGTCCGGCAAGGCGATAGGACCAATGTTTTCGCTCATACCTAGTTCCATAATCATTTTGCGCGCATAGGCAGTAGCTTTGTTCAAGTCATCACTTGCACCGGATGTAATTTCGCCAAACACGAGTTCTTCGGACGCGCGGCCCGCAAGCAAAATGCAAATCTTATCTAAAATCTCCGATTTGCTGGTTAAAAATTTATCTTCCAGCGGCAGTTGCAAGGTATACCCAAGTGCCTGTCCGCGCGGCACAATAGTCACTTTGTGTACGGGGTCAGAGTGATGGGTCATGCGCGCCACTACGGTGTGGCCCACTTCGTGCGCGGCAATGATTTTCTTTTCCTTTTCGGAAATAATGCGGCTCTTTTTTTGCGGGCCTGCGAGCACACGCTCTACCGCCTCGTCAAAGTCTGCATTATCCACGGCCTCTTTATCGTTGCGCGCGGCTAAAATGGCGGCTTCATTGACCACATTTGCCAAATCCGCCCCCACAAAGCCCGGCGTGCCTTTGGCAATCGTTTTCAAATCCACTTCGGGCGCAAGTTTGACTTTTTTGGCGTGCACTTTCAAAATTTCCTCGCGTCCTTTGAGGTCTGGCGCAGGCACGGATACGTGGCGGTCAAAACGTCCCGGGCGCACGAGCGCGGGGTCTAATACATCGGGGCGGTTGGTGGACGCCATTAGGATAATGCCTTGCTTACTTTCAAAACCGTCCAGCTCAATTAAGAGTTGGTTCAAGGTTTGTTCGCGCTCGTCGTGTCCGCCGCCGATTCCGGCAAAACGTCTGCGACCCACCGCGTCTAACTCATCAATAAAAATAATGGCAGGCGCATTTTTCTTAGCTTGTTCAAACAAATCACGCACACGCGCCGCACCGACACCCACAAACATTTCCACAAATTCAGACGCTGACGCGCTAAAAAATGCCACGCCCGCTTCCCCGGCTACCGCTTTGGCGAGCAAGGTTTTACCTGTACCCGGCGCACCGTACAAGAGCACCCCTTTAGGCAGTTTACCGCCGAGCTTTTGGAATTTTTTGGGATTTTTCAAAAATTTGATGACGTCTTGTAATTCTTCTTTGGCTTCTTCCACCCCGGCTACGTCTTTGAACGTAACCGTCTGTTGGGAAGGGTCTTGCATTTTGGCTTTACTGCGCGCAAAATTCATGGCGCTTTTACCGTCGCTACGTTGCGGGCGGATAAACACAAACCACCATAAGCCGATTAACAGTACAATCCACAACACATT
>JAGCKY010000036.1 GCA_017647245.1 Elusimicrobiaceae bacterium | reverse complement strand
GCCTTTTCCGTCGGAAGATGCCCCAATCGCGCGCATGCCGGCATATACTTTATCGCCGTCTTTGACCGCATCAGACAAGCGTTTTAAGATGACCGTTCCAGCCCCTTCCGCCATAACAAAGCCGTCGGCCTTGGCGTCAAACGGGCAAGACCCGGTGGCAGACAGCGCGCCGATTTTACAAAACTTAATGTAAGAAGCCGGGGCCATCATTTGGTCCACACCCCCGACAATAGCCATATCAAAATTGCCTTCGCGCAGGCCGTTGACGGCTTGGTCCACCGCGGCTAAAGAAGTAGCACATGCGGCATCCACGGTAAAATTAGTACCGTGCAAATCAAACACATTTGCCAAACGGCCCGCGATGACGTTTGCCAGTTCACCCGGCATAGAGTCTTCGGTCACGGGCATAAAATGTTCGCGCACGCCGTCTTCCATTTCGTCAATGAGCTTCTTACCGGTTTCGGGAGATAAGGACTGATAAGTAGCTGTCTTTTTCAAAATTTCATAATAGACCGGGCGGTTTAAACGCAAGTTGGACTTGTCATTTTTCATACCGCCCATGGAGTTACCGACGATTACCGCACAGCGGTTGCGGTCAAATTCTTTTTTGTCATAGCCGCTGTCTTCCAACGCCATACGAGTCGTTTCAATAGCCAAGTGTTGGATAGGGTCCATTTGCTTGGCAATTTGCGGCGGAATGCGATAGCGGATAGAATCAAATTTGAAAGTGGAAGGAATAAAACCGCCTATTTTGGAATACAGCTTGTCTTCGGCTTTGTGGTCCGGGCTGTAGTAAAGGTCGGCATCCCAGTAGGATTTAGGAACTTCGGTGATACAATATTTACCTGTTTGAATGTTTTGCCAGAATTCGTCTTTGGTTAGTGCCCCCGGCATAATGGCGCCCAATCCGATAATGGCTATGGGCTCTTTGGTCTTTGTATTCATATCATCTCCCGAGTTTACGGTAAAAACTCTATAGGTATATTATATGAAATTTACGTATGCGACCGCAGAACAGGCAAGCTTTTTTTGAAAAAAGACTTGACAAAATCTAATTTGGATTATTAGAAAATGGCAGATTAGAGGTTGATTTTGCAAACAGCCAGCCCAAAACAAAGGTCTATTTTGCAGTATTTACCGTTCATATCTGCAAGAATGACCCTTATTTTACATAGAATAAATGCAAAATGAGGGCTTATTTTGTGTCTCTCGCACAATTAGAAAAAGTATTCATTCCCTGTATCTGGAGAAGACTTGCCAGATAAATTTTTACAAACATTCCGGCCTAAATTGGACCATGCGGCACATTCATTCCTATTTGAAGTATCGGTATGAATATATCGGTATATGAGTTGAAAATCTCTTTTTCCGACACAACTATCCCCCGATTCATTATATCCCGGACAATAACTGGCCGCCGCACTCCTAACATTGGCTCCTCCTGCCGCAATAGCCACGTACCAATAATTTCCACAAGATGCTGTTGCGGTATATGCCGCACATTTTCCGGGCCAATCTATATCCAAATCTTTAATATCAACTGCATACTGACCGTTTGCCATATAATATACCTCTTGTGCCTGCTTTATAGAACTCAACAATGGCAACATCGTTGCCACCCGTGCTTTGGTAACTGCCTTTTGGTACTGCGGCAACGCTATTGCAGCCAAGATGCCGATAATTAAGACAACTACTAACAGTTCTATTAGCGTGAATGCGCTTTTATTCATAACACGTTCTCCTTTTTCTTGTCGTCATCCCGGACATGGATCCGGGATCCAGCGTTGTCCATAAAGGGAAAACACCCCCTATAAACGGCTCTGGATTGCGGGTCCACGCCCGCAATGACGAATTTAAATGATTCCCAACATATAAAGTGTACCAAAAAAAAAAACAAGTCAAGCCCTATTTTTGCCCAATAAAAAACCCGCCACAAGGGCGGGTTACAAACACAACAAAAATCCTTACTCCGTTTCTTCATCCGCGGCCGGGCTATTTGCAACCGCCGCATCTGCAACATTTGCGACCGACGCATTTGTAGCCGGCGCAGTAACCGCGGGCTCGTCCAGTTGCGCATCTTTAATATGTTCCAAATCCTCAATCAATCCCAGCAGGGTGGGCTGTAATTTATTGACATATTCCTGCTCAAACGTAGCCAGGCGCAGTTCCATGCGGCTTACTACTTTAGCCATATCGGCATTGTTTTTTTCTTGTGCGAGCTTATATTCTTGCAATTGGTAATGCAGTTCTTTAACCTTCTCTTTCAAATCCGCCACTTCCAATGCAGACGTGTTTTGCAAAGACCCCAACACTTCCGTGCGCGACGCAAAAGACGGCTCACCTACCGTCATCACGGTCAAGTCTTGCTCGCCATCTTCCGGCGTGCTGTCTAATGCCAGGGCGGCGCGGTATTTTGCCGTAAAATAAAACAGCAAAATAAAACACACCGCAAATCCGATTATCAGTAAAAGTAGCATCGTTTCCATAGATATCATTATATTATCATATTTTTCGCTTGCGTACACACCCGCGTGCACACGCGCCTCAAAATAGCTAAAATATATATATGGAAGATACACTAGCCGCTGATTTATTTGCTAAATTTTCTGCCGGACGCACGCCGGACAAATCCGATTTTAACGCCTCAAAAATGTTCTCTTTGTTAGAGGACCCGTTTGGCGTTTGGTGCAGTTTTCACGCGCCGACCGAAGAAGCCGTACCCGAAGCAAACCATTACGAAAATTTAAAAGTCCGCACAGACCGCCACAGCCGCGATGAATGGATACGCGCGCATTTTTCAGATGTAGAATTTATTTCTGCTACCAATGATACCGAGCGTTTTCAAAATACGCTACGGGCTATGGGGCAAGGCAAAAGCACCATTGTAAATGCTTCTTTGTGGAATTTGCCGCAACATGTGTACGGCGCCATCAATCTGTTGCAACGCTGCGACGGCGGCACAAGTGTATTTGGTCCGTATTATTACCGCATTGTGCAATTCAAACGCGCGCATGATTTAAAAGAACATTATGCGTTGCAAGTTTCTTTACTTAACCGCATTTTATCAGCGGTGCAAGGGTTTACGCCGCGCTACAGCCGCGTGGAACTCAAAGGCAAAAATACCGAAGTAGATTACACCGAACACGAGCAGCGCCTCACGCGCGAACTGGCCTATTTTTGCGCGATACGCGACGGCAAAGCCAAACCCGAAGCGCACAAACCGCCCAAAGCCGCCACTTCTCCGTGGCGTGTGTACGCTAATAAAATAGTAGCGCAAAGCAAAGATTTGCAAATGCTCCCGCATTTAAGTACCGAAATGCGCCAATGCTTAAAAATTTACGGACTGAAAACTACGGACGATGTTGCCCGCGCGGGGCTTCCCTTTTTGCAAACCTTATTAGAGGAGCCCTATGCGTCCGAGGCCTATTACAATGCCCAGGCGTATCTGCATAACAAACCCGTTTTGCGCGCACCGGGGCACTTCCCCCCTCCCGCCAAAAAACACAATTTATATTTTGATTTTGAAGCGACGGAAACCTT
>JAGCKY010000035.1 GCA_017647245.1 Elusimicrobiaceae bacterium | reverse complement strand
GCCCAAGCGGACTGCCGCCGTCGGCCGCTTTTTTCATCCACGTGAATGCTTGCGTGTCATCTTTTTGCATGCGATATAGGACGGCTAAATTAATCATGCCCTCAAAATTTCCTTGCCGGGCGCTTTGCTCATAACAGGCAAAGGCCTTTGTGATATCTTTTTCGGTACCGTGTCCGGCACAATATAAAGCACCCAAGGCATTGAGTGCTTGCAAATTCCCGGTTTGCGCGGCAGCAGAAAAATATTCAAACGCGCGCGCCCAATCTTTCGGTACGCGTTTGCCGTGATAATACAAAAGGGCCGCCTCATATTGGGCGTTGGGGTCGCCTTGCGCGGCGTCGCGCAACGTGCGTGCGAGTTGTTTTTTATAAGCGACATAAATCAAGGTAACGACAAGCGCCACCGACAAACAAATTGTAAGAATCATAAATCCTCTTTGATTTGGCGGATAATTTCTTCAGCGTTTTGGCCACCGTTTTTTTGTGCTTTTTCCGCCCAAGAAAGAGCCTCTTTGTGGCTTTTGGGTATACCGTTTCCGTGCAGGTAATTCAAAGCGGTTTTCTCTTGTGCCTCTGCGTTACCTTGTTTGGCGGCCTCATACATCCATTTAAATGCGCCGTAGTCATCTTGTTTGACGCCAGTACCGTTTTGGTACAGTTCACTTAAAGCCATTTGCGCGGGGATATATTTTTGCAAAGCCGATAAGCGCATAAAGTGAAACGCGCGGCGCTCATTTTTTTCGGTACCTTCGCCGTTTAAATAAAGCTTGGCCACGTGGTAGCACGCAAATTTATTTTCAGATTCTGCGGCGGACAAAAACAGTTCAAACGCTTTTTGTTTGTCTGTTGCAATATACGGCGGATAACCTTCATAATAAAATTTAGCCAATTGGTTTTGCGCCGCGGTTTCGGGTAGTGGCGCGGTGGCGGCGCGGGTCAGCCATTTAAAAGAAGCTTCGTCGTTTTCCTGCGTGCCGATGCCCCTAAAATAATAATACGCCACAAAGTATTGCGCGGTGGGTATGTCTTCTTGGGCGAGCGCAAGCATTTGCTCAAAAGATTTTTTTTGCAGCGCGGGTTTTTGTTTTTTTTCCGGCAAAAAATACGGGAACGACGCCAGCCACACATCCGCCTCGCGCAGGCCGGTGCGCGATGCTTTTTTAAGGTATTTTTTAGCTTTGGAAAAATTCTTTTTTACGCCGTATCCGCTTAAATAGGCCTTGCCGAGTTCCAAATAACTTTCGGGTTGTTTATCGTCGTAAATTTCTTGTTTAAGCTGGCGGGTAAAATTCTTTTTGCCGCGTGCGTCCAGCCAATCTTCGTGCGTGTCAAATTTTTCTTTGGCCGTGAGCGGCAATGCTAAAAATAAAATGAAAAGACAGAATAATTTGCGCATATTATTTTATTTGGTCCGTGTAAGCTGGCGGTTTTCAAGCGTGTAAACCGCGTCGGCAAAATGGGCCGCGTGCACGTCGTGCGTGACCATTAAAACGGTCAGCCCGTCTTAAGCCAGCGTGGCAAAATCTTTGAACACTTGCTCTTTGCGTGCGGCGTCCAAATTGCCGGTCGGCTCGTCGGCCAAAAGCAAATCAGGCTTGTTGCACAAAGCGCGCGCGATGGCCGCACGCTGCTTTTCGCCGCCGCTTAAATCAGCGGGCATTTTGTGGCTCATACTGCCAACGCCCAATTGGTCTAATAAGTTTTGTGCGCGGCGGGTTTCGTTTTTGCCGCGCATGAGCCCGGGCATAGCGGCATTTTCTAAAAGATTAAACTCCGGCAGCAGCCCGTCAAACTGAAATACAAATCCGATTTTTTTTAGGCGCAGCGCCGAGCGTTTGGTTTCGCTTTTGATTTTGGTAATATCTTTGCCTTCCAACAAAATTTCGCCGGAAGTGGCGGTATCTAACATACCGATTAAATTAAGTAGCGTACTTTTTCCGCTGCCGCTGGGACCGAGTAACACTACAAAAGTTCCGCGCGCCACCGTTAAGTTCGCGTTTTCCAACACGCACAAATTTTCTTTTCCCTGTCCGTAAATTTTGGTCAGGTTTTTAATCTCTAAGATATCAGCCATAACGTATCGCATCCGTCGGATTTACGCGCGAGGCTTTGACCGCCGGATACAGCCCCGCCACAAAACATACCAAATAACTGCCGCCGATAACCGCCAGCACGTCCCACAGTTCAATATGCACGGGCACTTTGGTCAAATAATAAATATCGCCCGGCAGTTCCACAATGTTAAAAGTAGCAATAATCCAACACAAAAGTAGCGCCAGTAGTAGCCCCAGTACAATGCCCACGGTGGCGGTCATCATGGCTTCCCACATAAACACGCCGCGTATCATTTTGGGGCTGGCACCGAGCGAGCGCATAATGCCGATATCGCGTAGTTTCTCTGTGCCAAGCAAAATGAGATTAGACGCAATGTTGAGCGACGCCACCGCAATAATAAGGAAAAGGATAATAAACATTACGGCTTTTTCCAGTTTCAGCGCGGCGTATAAAGTACTGTTCATTTGCGCAAAGGTGCGTACCGCATATCCGTGTCCGACCGCTTGTTGAATTTTAGGGGCCACTTCGTCGGCTTTATTCATATTATGCAGGCGTACCGCTAGCCCTGTGACGCCTTGTTTCAGTCCCAAAAAATCGCTTGCGTCGGTGAGCGGCGCATAGACCATGGTGTTATCAAATTCATAATATCCCGTGCGCAAAAGGCCGCTGATACGAAATTTTTTCATTTTGGGAAACATTCCCGCCCCGGTGGAAATGGACTGCGGGGAAATGAGCACTACGTCATCGCCGATGTCCACGCCTAAATTGTCCGCCAGCTCCGTGCCCAGCACCAGCGGCGCGGGCGCGTCTTCGTCCCAATCTTGCGGTTGAAAAGCGCCGCTGGTGAGCGAAGAATTTAAATTATTGATTTTGGCTTCCTGCACGGGGTCTAATCCGCGGATAATCACGCCCACGCTTTGCCCGTCATGCGAAATAATGGCTTGTCCGTAAATGTTCGGTGCGACGCCCGCCACTTCGGGCAGGGCCTCTACTTGTGCGAGTTTTTTAGGATAGTTTTCCGCACTCATGCGTCCAAACACTAAAATATGGCTTTGCGCGCCGATGATTTTTTCCTTAATATCGCTTTGAAAGCCGTTCATAACGGAAAGGGTATTAATAAGCGCCGCCACGCCGATACTCACCCCCGATACGCCGATAAGCG
>JAGCKY010000034.1 GCA_017647245.1 Elusimicrobiaceae bacterium | reverse complement strand
TTAGAAACAAAATATCCGCAATTTATCACGCCCGATTCACCCACCCAAAAAATCGGCGGCCGCGCCAGCGCTACTTTTGCCCCCGTGGTGCACGGGGTTCCCATGATGAGCTTGGACAATTCTTATAATGCCCAAGACGTATGCGCTTGGCACGAGCGTTGTGCCAAATTATTAGACAGCCACACTTTTGACATGGTGTTGGAAGCGAAAATAGACGGCGTGTCTTGCTCGCTGACGTATGTGGACGGTGAGCTCACCACCGCGGCCAGCCGCGGCGACGGCAAAACCGGCGAAGATATTACCGCTAACGTGCTGACGATAAAATCTATTCCGCACCGTCTGACAAATGCACCTGCGGGCGTATTGGAAATACGCGGCGAAATTTATTTAGACAAAGCAGATTTAGAAGCGCTTAATGAAAAACAGGCGCTGCGCAATCAAATTATTTTTGCCAATACGCGCAATGCCGCCGCCGGCTCACTACGTCAAAAAGATCCGGCTATCACCGCCGAGCGACCGCTTAAATTTTTTGCCCACTCTTATGGACGCGGCGATGTAACCGCAGGCAGTTTCAGCCAATTTATCAAGGATTGCCAAGCGTGGGGATTTACGCCTACCCCCGTGCGCCTGCAAACTAATTCCATTGATGAAATCGTGCGCTTTTATAATGAATTTGACAATAAACGCCACGACCTGCCTTTTGATACCGACGGGCTGGTAATTAAAGTAAATGATTTCACACAACAGCGCATTTTGGGCAGTACGGCCAAAAGTCCGCGCTGGGCCATTGCTTTTAAATACCCTGCCGAGCAAGCCACTACCACGGTAAATAATGTCTTATTTTCCGTCGGGCGTTCGGGCGTAATTACTCCCGTGGCACAGGTGGAACCCGTTTCTTGCGCGGGCGTAATTATTTCCAATGCCACGTTGCACAATTTTGATGAAGTTAAACGTCTGGGACTGCGCATCGGCGATAAAATTATCATTGAGCGCGCGGGCGAAGTTATTCCCAAAGTAGTCAAAGTGGCGCAGCATATCGGCACGACCGATATTGTACCACCCACGATGTGCCCCGCCTGCGGGCGGCCCGTGTACAAAGCCGAAGGCGAGGTGGGATATTATTGTGTAAACCCCGCTTGTCCGGCACAAATCAAAGGGCGCATTTTGCACTATGCCAGCCGCGGCGCGATGGACATTGACGGCATGGGCGACGCCGTGGTGGAAGAATTGGTGGACCGCCAATTTGTCAGCAATTTTACAGATTTATATAATTTGAACTTCTTTCATCTTTTGTCGCTGGAAAATTTCAAAGAAAAGAAATCGCAAAATTTATTGGACGGTTTGGAAGCGAGTAAAAAACGTCCTCTGTCGCGCTTACTTTTTGCGCTAGGTATTGCCTTTGTCGGTGCAAAAACTGCCGAAACGCTGGCCTATCATTTCCATAATTTAGATAATCTGATGAACGCCACGCAAGAAGAACTGCGTTTAGTACCCGACGTAGGAGCCGCCGTTTCGCAAAGCGTGTATGACTTTTTTCATGACCCCGTGGTACGCGGACAAATTGAACAATTACGCCAAATCGGCCTGAACTTTACGCAACCCGAAAAGCAGATTTCTTCGCGCGTGTTGGAAGGAAAAACGCTTGTGTTTACCGGCGAAATGGAAGGCATGACCCGCACCCAGGCCGAGCAACTCGCGCGCGAGCACGGCGCCAAAACCAGCGGCAGTGTATCGGCCAAAACTTCTTTTGTGGTGGCGGCCAAAGCCGCCGGCAGCAAGCTCAAAAAAGCACAAGATTTAGGCGTCAAAGTCATCACGCCCGAAGAATTTTTTGCGATGATAAAAGGTTAGGGCAAGGAATAATAATACCAACTACCACTCGTCTCCAAATAAGTTCCACCTTCTAATTTGACACAAAACGCATCTTCATCAAATTTCGCACCAGTGGTTTCCCCATGACGTTCGACACACCTAATTATTTTTCTTGAAATAGAGGCCTGAAATCCTCCACATCTGTAAGGGCCTGACCGCCAAACTATCATTAAATTAAAACCGCTTGTAATAGTCATTTGTATATCATTCGTATAGCGTACCGAGTCTTTTTCTCCCGTACTGGTAATCGGACAAAAAGAAGAACTTGCACTTGTCTTGCCTGAAGTCCAATTGGGCATTTGGATATCCAAATCACTAAAACTTTTGGCATATTCCCCATTTGCCAAGTAATAAGAGGTTTGTGCGTCTAAATAAGCTTTCGCCAAAAGTTTTAATTGTGCGTTTTTGCTTTTCCACACGGCTTTTTGATATTGTGGCAAAGCGATTGCCGCCAAAATACCGATGATTAAGACGACTACTAATAATTCAATTAATGTAAACGCCTGTGCCCCAATACCGTCACCCCGCAGTGTTGTAGTGCGGGGTATAATGTTGTTTACTGCCCGGCCTATATCCCGCACAGAAACACTGCGGGATGACGACTTTAGATTCGCTTTTTTCATAATACTTTCTCCTCTCTCTGTCGTGCTGAGTCACTTCTGCTCAGCACCTCAACCGCTTTTTTAAGGACGAGGCCCTGAACAAAAACTTTTCAGGGCGACATTTAAAAAATTAACCACTACCCCCGTATTGTACCAAAAAAAAAAAACAAGTCAAGGGGTGTTTTTGCCCAACGAAAAGCCAACCAAATCACAACAAAAAAAAGCGGAAAAGATAAAAATCTTTTCCGCTTGTCTACAAATAACGCAACTACCCTAAATGATGTTTTTTGACTTTCATGCGCGCAAGGGCTTGCTTGATTTCCAGTTCGGCCAACTCAAAATCAATGTCCGCATCTTTGCGCGAGAGCGATTCTTTGGCGCGTTTGATTTTTTGTTTTTCTTCTTCCTCGTCAATCTCGCCCGCCAAATCCGCCCCTTCGGCAAATACCTCTACCGTCTCATGCAAAATTTCCGCAAAGCCGCCCATGACCGCAAATTCTTCTTCTTTTCCGTTGGCCGTTTTGTAACGCAAGGACCCCAGTTCCAGTTGCACCACCATGGGAATATGCCCCGCGAGCACGCCCATTTCGCCCGATAAAGCCGGCAACACTACCGACTCTACCGGCAAATTATCCAGCAGTTGTTTTTCGGGCGTAACTAAATTGAGCGTAAACGTTTTGGCCATAATTACTCGTCTTTATCTTTAATTTTTTCGTAATTGGCGAGCACATCGTCAATCCCGCCGCACATAAAGAAGCAGGACTCGGGGATATGGTCATACTCGCCGGCCACAATCCCTTTAAACGATTTAATCGTATCGGCCAATTTGACATATTTGCCCGGGCGGCCGGTAAACTGTTCGCCCACCGCAAACGGCTGGGATAAAAATTTCTGAATTTTGCGCGCGCGGTTGACGGTGTTTTTGTCTTCATCGGACAATTCGTCCATACCCAAAATGGCGATAATATCTTGCAAATCTTTATATTTCTGCAAGATACGGCGCACATCTTGCGCCACCTGATAATGTTCCTGCCCGATAATGCGCGGGTCCAAAATGCGTGAGGTAGATTCCAGCGGGTCCACCGCGGGATAAATACCCAAACTCGCCAGTGAGCGCGACAACACAGATGTTGCGTCCAAGTGTGAGAACGTGGCCGCCACGCCAGGGTCGGTCAAATCGTCCGCGGGCACATAGACCGCTTGAATAGAAGTAATAGCACCTTTTTTGGTAGACGTAATGCGTTCCTGCAAATTACCGATTTCCGTGTTCAAGGTCGGCTGATATCCTACCGCTGACGGCATACGGCCGAGCAAGGCGGAGACTTCAGAATTAGCAAGCACGAAACGGAAAATGTTATCCAAGAACAACAACACGTCTTGGCCTTTTTCATCACGGAAATACTCCGCCTGCGTGAGTGCGGTTAAAGCCACTTTGGCACGCGCACCGGGGGGCTCGTTCATCTGTCCGTACACAAGCACCGTTTTATCCAAAACGGTGCTGCCGTCTTTGAGTTTAGTTTCTTGTAGTTCGCCCCACAAATCGTTTCCTTCGCGGCTTCTTTCCCCCACACCGCCAAACACGGAACTGCCGTGGTGCTCACGCGCCACGTTGATGATCAGTTCCATAATCAATACCGTTTTGCCTACGCCCGCACCGCCGAACAAACCCACCTTGCCGCCTTTCATATACGGCGCAATTAAGTCCACTACTTTAATACCCGTTTCAAAAATTTCCGGCGTCGGGTTTTGGTCTTGTAAAGAGGGCGGCGTGCGGTGAATCGGCATTTTTTTGGTAGATGTAATATCGCCGCGGTGATCTTGCGGATGACCGAGCACGTCCATTAAGCGCCCCAAACATCCTTCGCCCACCGGTACTTGCAAGGGGCCGCCCAAGTCGCGCGCCTGCGCACCGCGTTGCAGACCGTCAGTACTTTCCAACGCCACACAACGCACAATGCCGTCACCCATTTGCTGGGCTACTTCGGCCACAATCACTTTATCTTTTGAAAGCTGAATTTCAATTGCGTTTTCAATGGCGGGCAATTGCGCTCCGTCAAATTGAATGTCCACGGCGGCGCCGATGACTTGGCTGACTTTTCCGATATTCATATTTTGATCTCTCCAAATTAATTGTTCAGGGCTTCGGCCCCGTTTACAATATCTAAAATCTCATTGGTAATGCCCGCCTGGCGGACTTTGTTTAATTTCACACCTAAAGATTCTACCAACTCTCCGGCGTTTTTGCTTGCCGCGTCCATGGCGTTCATGGTGGCGGCTAAATTGGCCGCTTGGCTTTCCAATAAAATGCGGTACATATTGGCTTTCATTAAGCGCGGCACCAAAATGTTAAAAATTTCTTTCACACCCGGGTCAAATAAAAATTCCGTATTGTCTTTTTTTGCCTGCACGGCGGGCAACGCGCTAAACGGCAGCATATTTACTTCCACTAGTCGCTGCACGCCCATAGACTTAAAGTCATTGTAAATGAGCGTAACGCAGCTTAAATGCCGCTCAAAATATTCTTTTAAAATCGCCTCGCCCAATAATTCCGCATGGGCATAATTTACCTTGGGGAAAATGCCCACACTGCTGTAAACGATTTGAATATTTTTCTTGCGAAAACGACTGATAAAATCACGGCCTTTTTTACCGATACAAAAGACAAAAACTTCTTTGTCTTGATTCTTCTTTAAAAAAGCCACCGCCGCGCGCAACACCACCGCATTAAAAGAGCCCGCCAGTCCTTTATCACCCGTGATAACCACCAGACCGATTTTATGGGGGTCGGCTGTTTTGTTCAGCAAAAAACGCGAGGCCCAACTTTCTTTTTCATCTTGCGGTAGCGGCATCGCCAAAACCTCTTGTTTTAAATCGGCCACCATTTCCAGCATTTTGGTTGCAAACGGACGCGCATTATCCATGGCCTGCTGCGCTTTGCGAATGCGGGCGCTGGAAATCATCTTCATGGTTTGCATGATTTGCTGGGTACTTTTAATGGCCTTAATGTTTTGGCGTATGTCGCGCAGCGATTCCATAAAGTTCCTTAATTTTCTTTTTTACCTTCCAAAATAGCCACGTAATCGGCAATGGCGGTTTCTAACGTATAATCGGGCGTGTAGCCGGTTTTTTCTTTGGCTAAACTCATATCCGCTTCTGTTTTGTTTTGGAAGAAAGCGGAGTACGGATTATCAAAATAATCCGGCTCTAAATTCGTACCGAGTTCATGATTTAAACATTTGATTACGTCATTATAACTGCGCGCGATACCGGTAGCGGCATTGAGCACGCAAGTTTCTTTGCCGTTTTTCATGGCGCACAAATTGGCTTTGACAATATCTTTCACATATACAAAGTCACGCATTTGCTCACCGTATTTGAACACGCGGGGGCGTTTGCCTTCTTTCATTTGCAAATATAATTGGTAAATCATACTGGCCATTTTGCCTTTGTAGTACTCGCCCGGACCAAAGACGTTAAAATAGCGCAGACCGATAATTTTCATATCATGGTGGTCTTGGGAAAATTTACGCGCCACATTATCGTCAATGACTTTGGAAAATCCGTACACATTTTCCGGGTGGGTGGGTTGGCTTTCTTTCATAGGCACCGCGCCGTTTCCGTACGTGGCGGCCGAAGAAGCATACACCACTTTGGTAATTTCGTTTTCCGCCGCGTAATTTAAAATGTTGCGAAACGCCGCCACATTTTGGCGCATCATTTCCAACTGGTCCATGACCGTGGTATCGGTAATGGCGGCCTCGTGGAAAATACCGTCGTAATAATCCGGCTCCGGTAATTCTTCAAACAAATTGAGCCCGTACACTTCCCCTTTAAAGCCGATAAGATTTTTGAAATGGCCGTTGTGCGTAAAATCATCTACCACGGTTACTTCATGGCCTTGTGCTTCCAAGGTTTTGGCGATATTGCTACCGATAAATCCGGCGCCGCCGGTCACTAAATATTTTTTCTTATCTTTATCCATATAGGGCTCCTATTTTTTTGCGTGAAAAACAGTTTGGAATTGCGTTAACGCGTCATCCATGCTGACGGTTAGTTCGTCCGTTAATTCTGTGGCGCTATCCAATTTTTCCATCAGCGGTTTTTGTTGTACATCTGCCCAAGCAAGCAGTTTTTGTTCATAATCGCGCACTTGCTCTACGGCGATGTGGTCGGTATAGCCGTGCACACCCGCATACAGTACCAGCACCTGCTGACTTAAACGCATGGGTTTATATTGGTCTTGTTTTAAGAGTTCACTCATGCGTTTGCCGCGTTCAATTTGGCGTTGCGATTCTTTATCTAATTCCGAACCGAATTGCGCAAAGCCCGCCAGCTCTTGGTATTGCGACATATCCACACGCAACGTACCTGCTACTTTGCGCATGGTTTTGCGCTGAGCCGAGCCGCCCACACGCGATACGGAAAGCCCGACGTTAATAGCCGGTTTTACACCGCTTAAAAACAAACTGCTTTCCAAGTAAATCTGTCCGTCCGTAATGGAAATGACGTTGGTCGGAATATAAGCAGACACGTCGTTGGCCTGCGTTTCAATAATCGGAAGTGCGGTCAGTGAGCCGCCGCCGTTTTCCTTGGAAAGCTTACAGGCGCGCTCTAGTAAACGGGAGTGCAAATAAAACACGTCGCCGGGATACGCTTCACGGCCGGGCGGACGGCGCAAGAGTAGCGACATCTGACGGTACGCCTGCGCGTGTTTAGACAAATCATCATACACAATGAGCACGTCTTTACCCTGCCACATAAAATACTCGCCGATGGCACAACCCGCATACGGCGCAATGTATAAAAGGGACGCCGGGTCAGATGCGGTGGCCGCCACGACCGTGGTATATTCCATCGCACCGAAATCGGTCAACGTTTTAACTACTTGCGCAACGGTACTGTTTTTCTGTCCGACCGCTACATAAATACACAAACAGCGTTGGTCTGCGGGTAAATTTTTCTGGTTAATAATCGCATCAATGGCAATAGCGGTTTTACCGGTTTGGCGGTCACCGATAATCAGTTCGCGCTGACCTTTACCGATAGGCACCAAGGCGTCCACCGCTTTCAGACCGGTTTGAAGCGGTTGTTTGACAGGTTGGCGCTCTACGATACCCGGCGCTACAATATCCATAGGCATATTTTTGCTGGCTTTGATTTCACCTTTGCCGTCTAACGGGCGGCCCAGCGGGTCCACCACGCGACCGATGATATCGTCTCCAACGGGAATGCTGATAACCTCGCCCGTGCGTTTAACGGTGCCGCCTTCGTGCACCTCATCATCGGGACCCATGAGCACGCAACCCACGTTGTCATATTCCAGGTTCATGGCCATGCCTTTTACGCCGTGGCCGAAATCCACCAGTTCAGATGCTTTGACGTCTTTGAGTCCGTACACGCGGGCAATACCGTCACCTACTTGGATAACGGTACCCACTTCGCTCAAATCTGCCTGGGTGTCAAATTTTTCTATTTTTTCTTTAATAATGTTTGTTATTTCTTCCGGTCTGATTGCCATATTTACACCCTACTTAGTTAATTCTTCTTCCAATTTTTTAAACTTGCCTTGCAAACTGCCGTCAATGAGCGTATCTTCCAGCCGCGCACGTAAGCCACCTAATAAATGCGGATTTACTTTGAAATTGGCTTGTGCGTGTTTACCCGAAAATTCACTCAATACTTCTTCTACTTTTTTCTTTTGCGCCGCGGATAATTCAAACGCCGTTTCTACCTGCGCACGCACAATACCCAAGCGTTTATCGGCCAATTTCTGCACTTCTGCCGCGCAGGGCTCTAACAAATAATAGCGTTTGGCTTGCAACAGTGCTTTGAGCAAATTTTCCACGTGCGGCTCTTGCTTAAACAACGCATGTACAAAATCCGTTTTTTCGGCCGAAGATACTGCCGGGTCATGCATATAACCTTGCGCCTGACGCAAGGCCTGCACCGCCGCGCACAAAGCTTGGCACGCACGCGTAGCGTCCGAGTCGTTTTTACTCAACGCGTCATACGCACGGGCATATCTTTGAGCCAAAATACGGTCTGTACTTTTCATAGTCTAGCCGCGCTTTTGCAAATCGCGCAATACCTCATCTACCGTTTGCGCGGCAGATTTTTCATTAAGCTGTTGCTGTGTAATTTTAGAGGCCGCCAGCAAAGCCGTTTGCACCACTTGGGCGCGTACGTCTTTTAGGGCCTGATTTTTTTCGGCCTCAATTTGTTCTTTGGCTTGCGCCAGTAAACGCTCCGCCTGCTGTTTTGTTTCGGCAAGCAACTGCTCTTTTTGCGCATTGCCGACCGCCACCGCCTCTTGCATTTTTTGGGTAGCTTCCTGCGCAATGTGTTGCAATTTGCTGTCCAGCTCTGCTCTCATTTTTTCGGAATCCGCACGCGCTTGGGCCGCCAGCGCTTTATCGTCCGCGATTTGTTTTTCGCGGCGTTCTAACGCTCCGATAATCCCTTTCCACGCAAACTTATGCAGCAGCCATACGAGCAGCAAAAAGTTTACAATGGTCAGCGCAAAGACCCCGAAATTCGGGTTTAACAGTTGGTCCATATATTGCTTACATTACCATGGCGAGCAAACAAATCACCAAGCCCAACATAGCCGCACCTTCTAACAAAGCGGCAATAATAATCATGGTCGTGCGGATAGCGTTTCCGGCTTCGGGTTGGCGGGCCGTACCTTCCAAGGCCGCATTACCGATTTTACCCAAACCTAAGCCCGCTCCGATCACGGTCAGACCTGCGCCAATACCGGCGGCTACATATTTAAGTACTGCTAGTTCCATACGTATCTCCTTGTGCGCTTGTGCGCGTTAAATTAATGCGAATGAATCACAAGTCCTGCGTAAATAGACGTCAGCAACGTAAACACATACGCCTGCAAAAACGCCACCAACAATTCCAAAAACGTCATAAAAATTTCCAGCCCCATAGCGGGGATTGCCGCGCCCGTGCCCGCAATTTTGCTCATTTGCCCGATAATAAATACGATTAACAATAGACTCAAAAGCACCATGTGGCCCGAGAGCATATTGGCAAATAGACGGATCGCCAGTACACATACACGGATAATTAAACTAATCACTTCCAACGGGAAAATAAGCGGCACCAGCCACCACGGTGTTCCACCCGGCACAAAGGTTTTGATAAAGCCCGCCACGCCGTGAAATTTAATGCCACAATACACAATCAGCACGCCCGAACAAATGGCCAGCGCGCCGGTGACGGAAATGTTGGAAGTGATGGTCTTTACATCGGGGATAAGTCCGGCTAAATTGGAAAATAAAATAAATAAGAAAAGTGTACAGAAATAAGAGAGAAATTGTTTGCCTTCTTCCCCCATACCCGGCACGACAATACCATCGCGCATAAAGGCCACATATTCTTCGCCTAAGGTGTTCATCAGGCGCGCAAAAACACTTTTGCCTTTTAGCGTCATTAAGTATGCCGCCACAAACAGCGCCACGCTGATGCAAAACATCGTCACGGTATGCACGGTAAACGGCAAGTGAATCGTGCCGACCATGACACCAAAATCGTGGTCTAAAATATGATGCGCTATAGTTTCCGCTACGTCCATTATTTTTTATCCTTGAGGGCGTTTTCTTTTTCCAGGCGTTTAGCTTCTTTAATTACGATATACATTCCGAGCGCAAAACCCGCAAACACACCTGCCACCGTTCCCCACGGAGCAAGGGCCCATTTTTGGTCCGCTAAGTATCCGCCGCCCACGCCGAGCGCCACCGCCACGGCAAATTCCAAGCCCAGCGTGCTGATTGTGGCAAAATCCTGCGCGGAAAACGGGCTCAATTTCATAAAAAATTCCCTCTTGTATATTGTAGTAAATTACAAGAGGAAATAAAGAGGTTTTTTAAATTAGAAATTATTATAAAAAACCCCGCACGCAAAATGCGAAACGGGGTTTTGTTCTTTCTAACTCAAATTAGAAATAGAAACGTCCGGTCAAAGCACCGCCAAAACCAGTGCGGTCAGAATACACATAACCTTCTTTTTTAATTTTGGCAGCAATGTTGTAGCGTACTTCTACGCCCAAAGCAAACAATTGGCTAAAGCGATATTCCGCACCTGCGGCAATATGCGGGAACACTTTAGATTTTGTTTCACTTCCGTTGTAAACACCAACAATATCTCCTTCTACTTTTGTGCGAAGAATGGTAATACCGGCGCCGGCAAACCAGCTCCATTTTTGTATACCGTAATCTTGTTTGTAGTATACTGTGAGCGGGAAAGCATAGGTGTTTTCTTTAATTTCACCAAAACCTGTAAATTTGGCTTTGTTTTCTCCGTAATAATCCCAGCCGACTTTGGCACCGATTTTATTTTTTTCGTCCAAATTCCATTCATACAGCGCTTCCAAACCGAAAACACCCGGTCCTTCGTCCAGTTCTTTAGAAACTAACGCCGCATCATAAATATCTTTTATGGCTTTCGGATCATTTTCACCAGCTCCTAATTTTAGACCCAACCCCCAGTTATCAGCAAAAACAGCAGGGGCAAACATCAATAGACCTAATACAGCTATCATTACTTTCTTCATGCGTTTCTCCTTGCGTAAAAATAACTACCTCTATATCTTACAATAAAAGTTCTGTTTTGCACCTCTTTTTTAACAACTTGAAAAAAGGTAGAGGTGGGGGCTTGACTTGTTTTTTTTTTTTGGTATACTTTTTTTGTGGTTGGATTTGCTGGGTGCTGATTTTTGCTTCTGGCCCCTTGCACATAGAGTGCAAGGTTTTAGAGATTTTTTCCGGCCTCGCCATTGCGCAGTGTTGGAGTGCGCAATATAGGCCGGAACAGAAACAACCTTATACCCCGCATAGAAACACTGCGAGATGACGAATAGAGGAGAACAATATGAACAAAAAAGAAACACCAAATTATGCCGTCATCCCGGACATGGATCCGGGATTCAGTCCGTTTATAAGGAAACACAACTTTTATAAAAACCTGGATTCCGTGTCCACGCACGGAATGACGACAAAAACAAAAGCATTTACTCTGATTGAATTATTAGTAGTGGTTTTAATTATCGGCATATTAGCCGCTATTGCGTTGCCGCAGTATCAATTGGCCGTGAAAAGAGCACGCTTAACGGAAATAGCCATTTTGATGAAAGCCATTAAACAAGCCAATCAGGTTTATTTTCTTGCCAACGGTGTTTATACAAATGATCCCGATAATTGGGATATTGATCTGCCAGCCGGATATACTATCACAGGGAAAAATAATCCCTCCGCAACCATCACCTTGCCAAACGGAAGCACCTTAAACCCCGTCAAAGAAGCAACTACAACTGTCTATAATCCACGAATTACAGGACAGTGTCAAAATTGCACCGTTCGCCTTTGGCTTGCTTATGAAACAGACCAATGGAGATGTTACTCTTACGGTGACGCGGAAGGGAGACGTTTGTGTAAAAGCATCGGCGCACAGCCTTCTTGCGTGAACAATTGCGCAAGTACTGCCGCATGCGGATGCGAGTTTTCTTTTTAGTTAAATAATTCCTGTGGAACTAAAAAAGGGAGCCTTTTGGGCTCCCTTTTCTTTTGTAGATTTATCTCTTATTTATCAACCACTTCGGCTTCTACTACGTCGTCTTTGCCACCGGCGTTGGCTTGTGCGCCGGCATTGGCGGCGTCCGGACCGGGTTGTGCACCCGCGGCCTGCGCACCTGCCGCACCTGCTTGCCCTTGTTGGGCTTTGTACATCGCTTCACCTAATTTTTGGCTGGCTTGCAAGGTCGCATCTTTGGCCGAGCGGATTTTGGCGGCGTCTTCGGTTTTGAGCGCGTCGCGCAAGTCATTTAACGCACGGTCAATGGCCAAGCGGTCGTCTTGCGATACTTTATCACCGTAATCTTTCAAGGCCTTTTCGGTTTGATACAGTACGCTGTCGCCTTCGTTTTTGGCTTCCACAAACTCTTTGTGCTTTTTGTCTTCTTCGGCAAATTTCTCTGCGTCTTTGACAAATTTTTCTACTTCGGCGTCGCTCAGTTTGTTCGGCGAGCTGATGGTAATGTGCTGCTCTTTATTGGTGCCGAGGTCTTTGGCCGATACGTTCAAAATACCGTTGGCATCAATATCAAAGGTCACTTCAATTTGCGGCACACCGCGCGGAGCGGGCGGGATACCGTCCAAATCAAATTTCCCTAAAGGCACATTGTCTTTGGCCATGGGGCGTTCGCCCTGTAAGACGTTAATCGTCACCGCGGGCTGATTGTCAGAGGCAGTGGAGAAAATTTGCGTGCGGCGCACCGGGATTGTGGTGTTGCGTTCAATTAAGCGCGTGCACACACCGCCCAAGGTTTCCAAACCGAGTGACAGCGGCGTGACGTCCAACAAGAGCACGTCTTTTACTTCGCCCGTTAAAATACCGGCTTGTACGCTAGCACCAATGGCCACACATTCCATGGGGTCAATGCCGCGTTCAATTTTCTTGCCGACGTGTTCTTCCACGTATTTTTGCACGATCGGCATACGGGTCGGACCGCCGACCAAAATGATGCGGTCTACGCCGTTTGCGGTCAGTTCGGCATCAGACAAAGCTTGGTCAATGGATTTACCGCAGCGTTTGACAATGCTGTCTACCAAGCTTTCCAATTTGGCGCGGGAAAGTTTGAGTTCCAAGTGTTTCGGGCCTGTGGCATCGGCGGTAATAAACGGCAAATTGATGTCGGTTTCCATGGTGGTGGAAAGTTCAATTTTCGCTTTTTCGGCCGCTTCTTTTAAGCGTTGTTGCGCCTGTTTGTCGGCAGACAAATCAATGCCCGTAGATTTCTTAAATTCATCTACCATCCACGCGATAATGGCATTATCCATATCCGTACCGCCCAGTTGTGTATCGCCGGACGTGGAAAGCACGTCAAACGTACCTTCTTTACCCATTTCCATAATGGTTACATCTAATGTACCGCCGCCCAAGTCAAACACTAAAATCTTTTGCTCTTTGCCGGCTTTATCAATACCGAAGGCGAGCGCCGCCGCGGTCGGCTCGTTTACCAAGCGAACTACTTCTAGTCCCGCAATACGGCCCGCGTCTTTGGTAGCTTGGCGCTGGTTATCGTTAAAATACGCCGGAACGGTGATGACGGCTTTTTCCACCGGCTCGCCTAAAAAGGCCTCTGCATCTTTTTTCACTTTCTGCAAGACGAAAGCGGATAATTGTTGCGGGGTAAATTCCTGTCCGCGTAAATTATATTTGTAGTTTTCCCCCATTTTGCGTTTGAAGGCGGTTACGGTACCTTCCGGGTTGGCAATCGCTTGGCGGCGTGCCGGTTCGCCCACAAGACGTTGACCGTCTTTTGTAAAAGCCACATAAGAGGGGAACGCTTTGCCCCCAATAGAGCTTCCTTCCGCAGACGGAATAATCGTTCCTCTGCCGCCTTCCATAACCGCCGCGGCGGTGTTGGAAGTTCCTAAATCAATACCAATAATTTTAGCCATACTTGTATCTCCTTACTTTGAAATTTTTAATTTACTGCTGTGCTTCTTGCTGCGCTTTCCCCACTACTACGCGGGCCGGACGTAACACCTTATCGTTCATCGTAAACCCCATTTGCACTTCTTCCAAAACGATACCGTCTTGCTCGGAAGAAGAAGGAATGGTAGCAATG
>JAGCKY010000033.1 GCA_017647245.1 Elusimicrobiaceae bacterium | reverse complement strand
GTTACGCACGGAAATGCGTTTGGGCTGTATGTCTTCTTGGCGAAAAGCCGTCTCTAAGGATTGTATCAGCGCGGGGGGGATTTGGTTTTGTGCATTACTAAACTGGTCCTTAAAAGTTAGTTCCGCACCCGTGCGTTTTGGATACATAGATTTAATAGTATTAAACGCTTGGGACACTTGATTGGAAAGATTTTGCAAATCGGCATCGGTAAAGGCACGCAGGTGTCCGGTTGCAGTAGTGCGGTTGCCGTCGGTAACGATACTATCTATCGTGATATAACCTTGCGTGCCGGAAGTAGTTTCCGGGCGGGCGTAGCGGGGCAAAAGCGTGTGAAAGTCCGAAGCCATCAGCAAATTATCGGCAAAAGAAGAAGACTGTGCTTGACCCAAGGGTCTATCGCGCCGTCCTTCAAAGGTAGCGGTAAAACTGCGGCCGCTGAAATTTCCGGTGGCGATTTCTCCTAAATCGCTGCCGTCTAACACATAGGCATAATTTGCACCGAGGGCTTGTATGTCTAGTGCAAGGGCTCCGGCGTGCGAGGGAGCATCGGGTAAGAGCACAATTTTAATCAGTCCGTGTTGCAAGGACGGATGGCCAAGCAAATAATCCGCCAAAGTCATCACGATAGAAAGCCCGGCTTTGCTGTCTGCTCCGAAAGCGGCGGAGCCATCGGAAGTTAAAAAGTCATGACCGTGCGCGCGGAGCAGTTGCGTGCTGTTTTCTTCAGTCAGATTGATATTTTTATTTTTGTCCAACGTGATGTTTCCGCTGACATATTTATTGTGGCTCTGCGGGTCTTGCGCACGCGCTTGCGCCGGCGCATCATAATGGGCAATAAGTGCCAATACGGTGGCAGGTTTATTTGTGGTGGACGCAATTTCGGCCGTTACAATACCTGATTTAGAAACGTGCACATTGGCCGCGCCAATGTGTTATAATTCTTAGACTAAATCTTTAGCAAAAGCGGCTTGCTGTTTTGAGGATGGGACAGTGGTCGCGTATAACTGCGCGTGTGAATCCTGCGCGGCATATTTTTTCAAATGCGTCGCTAAATCCGCCTTGGCGGTTTGTTTGTCATAGCGCAACACCGCTCTCCAGTTTTGCTCGGCAGACGCGGTGAGCGTTAATAACAGACAACCCAAAACAGCGAGTGCTTTTCTCATAATATACTCCTATAATAAGGGCCGGACTTGCGCCCGGCCCGTAAAATTACGCCAAGTCCGCCAGTGCCGCCTCTGCTTGCGCCAACAGCGTTTGTGCGGCGGCCAGTTCGGCTTTGGTTTTATCTATTTGCGCCTGCGGGGCGTTTTTGATAAAGTTCTCTTGGGAAAGCCGCGCTTGCCGCGAAGCGATATTGGCTTTTGCGGCGGCGATATCTTTTTCCAAGCGTTTCTTTTCTTTCTCAAAATCAATCAACCCGGTCAGCGGAATATAAATGGCAATTTTTCCGAACGTTGCGGTGGCGGTTTGTTTGGGTTTGGCCAAATTCGTGCCGATTTGCAATTGTTCCACTTTTGCCATTAATTGAATGTAGGCCGCTTGCGCGTTAACAACGGACAATTCTTGCTCGTCCGTCGCCGATATAACGGCTTTAATTTTCAGTCCCGGCGGTACATTAAACTGCGAGCGAATCGTGCGGATTTCTTTGGTTACGCCCTGCACAATTTCCATTTGCTTGAGTGCATCTGCGTTAAGCAGTGCGGCGTCAAACTCGGGATATTTTTGATTGAGCAAAAATTCCTCTTTTTCGTTTACAAACGGGCGCAAGCTGGCCGCGATTTCCTCGGTAATAAACGGAATAAGCGGATGCAGGGCTTTGAGCGTGTTGTACAAAATGTTCACGCACAAGGCCATGACATATTCTTTTTCTTCCGTCTGAAAACGCTGTTTGGCAAGCTCAATATACCAATCGCAAAAATCACCCCACAAGAAGTGATAGAGCGTATTGGCAGTCAGCGCGAGATTATATTTTTCAATGCCTTCGCGTGCGGTTTTAATCGCGGTGGCGTAGCGGTCCAAAATCCATTTATCCGCGAGCTCTTTGGCCTCTTTGGGCATAGCGAGCGGGCCTTTAATATCTTCCATATTCATTAAGATAAAGCGCGAAGCATTGTAAATTTTGTTGCAGAAATTGCGCGCGCCCGTAATGCTGTCTTCCGAATAAGGAATATCTTTGCTTGGCACGGCCTGCATCAGTAGCGAAAAGCGTACCGCGTCAGTGCCGTATTTGGCGGTCATATCCAAGGGGTCAATGACGTTTCCTTTGGATTTGCTCATTTTCTGACCGCTTTTATCGCGCACAATACCATTTAAATACACATCTTTGAACGGTAATTTACCTGTGAAATCCAACCCGGTCAATACCATGCGTGCCACCCACAAGTATAAAATTTCATATCCGGTTACCATGACGGATGTGGGATAGAAATGCGCCATTTCGGGCGTTTTTTCCGGCCAGCCGAACACAGACATCGGCCACAGCGCGGAAGAAAACCACGTATCTAACACGTCGGGGTCTTGCACTAAATCATGCCCGTGACAATGCGGACATTCTGCCGGTTCTTCAAAAGAAACAATCGGTTGCGCACCGTCTTCAAAAGATACTTTAGTCAATTGTTCTTTGCCTTGTTGGTCGGTGGCAAAAGTGAGGCCCTTTTTGCTACACTCCCGACAATACCAAACCGGAATGCGATGCCCCCACCAAATCTGGCGCGAAATACACCAATCTTGAATGTTGGTCATCCAATTGAGGAACGGTTTTTTCCAACTGTCCGGATGAAATTTTAGTGCTTCCGTTTCGGCCGCTTTGACGACGGGTTTAGCCAGTTCGTCCATTTTGACAAACCATTGTTCGCTCATAAACGGCTCAATAGGACTGCCGCAACGGTAGCATTTGGAAACGGCGTGATTGTATTTTTCTTCTTTGACAAGCAGGCCCGCCGCGTCTAAATCTTTGACGGTTTCTTTGCGGCAAACATCGCGGTCCATGCCGTTGTATTTTTTGGGGCAATTAATCATCTTTCCTTTGTCATTGATAACGGTCATGACGGGCAAATTGTGCCGCTTGCCGACTTCATAGTCGGTGGCGTCATGGGCAGGCGTAATTTTCAGCGCCCCCGTACCAAATTCCAATTCCACTGCTTCATCGGCAATGATGGGAATAGCGCGGTTAGCCAGCGGAATAATGACCTTTTTGCCAACCATGTTTTTATAGCGTTCATCTTTCGGATTGACGGCGATAGCCGCATCGGCATAAATGGTTTCGGGGCGGGTGGTGGCAATTACAATACCGTCGGAGCCATCCTCGCCTTTGTAGCGCAAATGCCACAGTTTGCCGTTTTCGGGCAAGTGCTCTACTTCAATGTCAGACAGTGCAGTAGAACAGCGCACGCACCAGTTAATCAGGCGTTTGCCGCGGTAAATATATTTTTTCTCCCACCATTGTTTGAAACACTCAAACACCGCGCGGGCGCGTTTTTCGTCCATGGTAAAGCGGATGTCGGACAAATCCAACGCCCAGCCCATTTTGCGAAACTGCTCAAAAATTGCATTACCGCATTCGTGGTACCACTCCCACACGGTTTCTAAAAATTTTTCGCGGCCTAAATCGTGGCGGGTTTTGTGCTCTTCTTTGGCAAGCTTTTTTTCAATAACATTTTGCGTGGCAATACCGCCGTGGTCGGTGCCCGGCACCCAGTAGGCATCTTCGCCAAACATACGGTGCGAACGAATCAGCACATCTTGCAAAGTATTGGTAAACGCATGGCCCATGTGTAGCGCGCCGGTAATGTTTGGCGGCGGGATTACGATTACAAAAGGTTTTTTGTTGGGGTCTGCTTTAGCGGCGAATAGTTTCGCATTTTGCCATTTTTCGGCAAGTTTCTTCTCTACTTCTTGCGGCTCGTAGGCTTTGGGTAACATAATTTTTCCTCGGTTTTTGAAATTGCGTGATGTAACTTCACGCGTAACCTATCTATATTTTACTATTTTTGTCCGTCTAATTAAAAGAAAACTGCGCAAAAGCCGCGCAAATGTGTCACAATATAAATATGAAAGAAAATGCGCGCACCCAGGCCGAAGTCATTGAGCCGGAAATTTTAGATGAGAACGGGCAGCCGATTGCCGCCACTAAACCGTCTGCGCACGGTGATGTGTACGGGCGCGTGGGGTTTCTGACGGGATTTTTTGCGCTTGCGTTTAGTGTGGTTGTAATGATACTGGGCGCGCTGATAACTATTTTTATTATCACGCCGCTACTTTTGATAGGCCGCTTGTTTGGCTTGCAAATCAAAACGCTGCGCCGCTGACGGGCAGAGTTTTCAAAACCTTTCCAATTTGATATAATATAGATACTTACCGACGAAACCTTTTGGAGAGGTGGCCGAGCGGTTTAAGGCACAGTCCTGGAAAGACTGCATACGGGAAACCGTATCGAGAGTTCGAATCTCTCCCTCTCCGCCAGTTTTCTTACTAAAAAGCCCTACTTCTTTGTTGCTCACTTGCTCGAATACCTCGGCGCTACCGCGCCGCTTCGCACAGTATACTTCGCAAGTTCGCGCCTAGAATTAGGGCTTTTTATTTTGAAAACTCCCTCTTATCTGATTTTGTATCTGGTCCATGAGTTGGGAGTGCTGTTCCCAAAGGTGCCACCCATTGACTTACATACTTGGTTTGCGGCTTTGTTTTCCGTTTCCGCAAAACACCAAACCTCTCCAGCTTTTCTTTCTAAATCGCCGGATTCATAATCTTTCAGATAATGTAAATAAGCAATGGCACTGCCTTTTACAATGTATTGAACATCGGAAGCAGTGTCATATATTCCTATCGTGCCATACTTGCAGGCATACTTAGACATAGCTATATTTTGCGTTTTCGTACAAGATTCTCTTCCCGGGACATCAACAGCCAAATCATCAATATCACTGGCGAAATCTCCGTTAGCCATTTTATAAGCTTGTTGTGCTTGATATAAACTTTCGACCAAGGGAATGCCTGTGTGTAATTTGGCTTTTAAGACCGCTTTTTGGTACTGCGGCAAGGCAATCGCGGCTAAAATGCCGATGATTAAGACTACTACTAATAGTTCAATTAAGGTAAAACCTTTTTTCATATTTTCTCCGTTTATAAAATCGGATTAGCATAAAAAAACGGCTCTCATACTAATCTGCGAACGAGTAGATGTAGTATAACAGCCGTGGTCTGCCACCCGAGAGTGGCAAACACTCGGTGTAAAATATACGGGTAATTAGTCCGTATATTTTACACCTCAAAACGACTGTTTTTGACTCGTTCGCGTATAACTGCTATACACACCGCACCGATTGTGCGGTCTCAAAAACAGATAAAAATTGTAATGTTATGCGGTTGCGCCGCGGTAAAACCTCCTAATTTTTTTTTCATTATAGCAAATAATTGGCGGAGTGTAATTAAAACGCACCGCCGATGACAAAGCCCACTTGGTGACTTCCGTCTTGTAAATTGTGCGTGTAATTTATGCCAAACGGGAGCGGAAAACGCCACAGTTTATACATCAGCGCCGCGCCCGCGCCGCTGTGCGGCGTATACGCCGCGCCCGTGTCCACGTAGGAAAGTTCATAAAAAGGCGCCACCGATAAAAGCCCCGTCTGATTGCGTAGCAAATAATACACAAAAGCCGTACTAAGTCCCGCGCCGCGTTTACCGCGCAGCTCGCGGTCGTAGCGGCCCATGCCGCCGAGCAAATCGGTAGAAGTAATCCAATCGCTAAACGGTGCGTCAAACGCATTTTCCGCGTGCAGTTGTAGTGTAAATAAATGCCGTGTTTTGAGCTCCAACAGCCACGCCGCTTTCAACGAAATTTTGGAAATATCATAATCACTGCCCGTGAAATCGCCGCCGCCCGTATAAGACAATGCGCCCGTGTAGCCGCTTCGCGCGCGGGGCAAATCCTGTAAACTTTGTTTTTTATCCGTCAGCCCGAAACCCGACAGCGCGCCCATATTCATACCCGCGCGTATATCGTCGGAAAATTCCAAGCCGAAAGACACTTGATGATGTTTGCCGCCGTCTAATTGCCCGTTTTGATACGATACATATTTATATTCCGGGCGCAGGGCCAAACGCACCGTGCGCGAAAGGCGGTACTTATAGGTAAACGCCAACGTTTCTTGCGTACCGCTGACCTCGCGTAATAGTTTATCTGCGTGGTCTTCTTTGTCATCCGCGGTAGAAAATACCGAGGGTATATTCATCCAATGATTTTGATAAAACCGTTGGTCGGCATCCAAATGCGTGTAGCGCAAATTGAAAAAATGTTTGGGCGTAACCCAACCCGCATGGGCGGTCCACCCGTCGTGTCCGCCGCCCGCAAATAAAAAGGTGCTCTCGCCTTGCTTAAATAAATTGCCCGCGGCTAGCGACAGGCCTCCCGCACTTTTGGACCCGCCCGTAAAAAAGCCCATGGGGAAAATGTACCACCCGTCCTGCGCGTCAATGTGAATATCCATTTGCCCGCCGTTTGGTGTGGCGGAAAAATCCAATTTTTTAAATACGCGCAATTTGTGTAATTCATCCTGTGCCTGCTCATAGCGTTGTTGCGAAAATTCTTCGCCGGGCTTTAGCAAAAAATGCCGCCGCAAAGTACCCGGCGACATACGCGTGCTTTGCGCAGTGACCGTGCCTACCGTTTCAGCGTATGCCGTTATAGCCAGCATTAAAAATAAAAAGGTTATCCAATTTCTCATATCCTTATTATAATGTTTTGGAATTTTTTGGCTAGATGAAATCTTATATTAGTATAAAAAATATTGGATTAATTTCGTCTTAATTGTTACAATAAATTACAGGATAAGGAGGGTTTATGGAGAAAACATTAGTCGCTTATTTTAGTGCCAGTGGGGTAACAGCAGGGGTAGCCAAACGATTGGCTAAAGTAGTGCAGGCAGATGTATTTGAGATTTGTCCGCAAGTGCCGTACACAAAAGAAGATTTAAATTGGACCGATACCGCTAGCCGCACTTCCGTGGAAATGCGTGACCCGGATTGCCGCCCGGCTTTGGCTGTTGCGGTGCCGGATTTGAAAGAATATAAGATAATTCTTTTGGGATTTCCGATTTGGTGGTACCGCGAGCCGAGCATTATTGACAGCTTTTTGGAAAGTGCGGATTTTAAAGGTAAAACAATTATACCGTTTGTTACATCGGGCGGTAGCGAACTGGGACAAGCTCCGACCAATATGCAAAAACTGGTACCGCAAGCTACTGTGAAAGAAGGCCGTCGTTTTGAGGCGGGCACATCGGACCAAGCGCTTGCCGAATGGGTGGCCCAATGGCTGTAGAGTAAACTTTATATAAAGTAAGGCCCCCAAACGGGGGCATTTTTTTATTTTATTTCTTGTAAATACTTTTCCAAAATATCTGCGGCACTTTTGACTTTGTCCGCGCAAGTGCGGTGTGTGTAATACTGCGCGTTGCGCGGCTCAGGCGTCGGGTCTGACGGGCCGTGCGGCAAATTTAATAATTCGCGGCAGATGATAGAGCCGTTATCTTCTTTAAAGCGCTTGCAGAGTTCTTGGATATGCGCGTAAAAAGCGGCTTTGGCGGCTTGGTCTGTGGGGTCCTTGGGTGCGTATTTTAAGGAAAACACCATGCACATTCCGCTAACCGCGCCGCATACTTCGCGCTGTCTGCCAAGTCCACCGCCAAAACAGGCCGACATGGCAATGGCCTGCTGTTGGGATAAACCCAGTTCGTCCGCATACGCGCACAAAACCGCCTGTGCGCAATTATGTCCGTTTAAAAAAAGTTCTTTTGCTTTTTCACCTTTGAGCATAGTTATATGATAACAAATCTAATCAAATTACACACTTGGGGGGGAGAAGACAGATTTGCTATCATAGCTAAAAAGGAGAATCTATGTTTAGAAATTGCGAAGATTGTGTGAATTTTAGAAAAGTGGCTGTCATCGGATGCGGGTTTGTCGGGTCGGCCTCGGCATTTAGTTTGATGCAAAGCGGACTGTTTAGCGAAATGGTACTCATTGACTCGGACCGTGCCAAAGCAGAAGGCGAGGCGCTAGACATCAGCCACGGCGTGGCATTTGCCAAACCGATGAAAATCTACGCGGGGGATTACGACGATATCAAAAATGCGTCCGTGGTGATTATCACCGCGGGTGCGGCGCAAAAACCCGGCGAAACACGGTTGGATTTAGTCAAAAAAAATATCGCTATTTATAAATCTATTTTGCCGGAAATTAACAAGCGCGATTTTAAGGGAATTTTGCTTATCGTGTCCAATCCCGTGGATATTTTAACGACGGTGGCAGTGAAACTCAGCGGCCTGCCGGAAAACCGCGTCATCGGCTCGGGCACGGTGTTAGATACCGCGCGGCTCAAATATGAAATCGGAAGTCACCTAAACGTAGATAGCCGCAGTGTGCACGCCTTTATCATCGGTGAGCACGGTGACAGTGAAATCGCCGCTTTCAGCGCGGCCAATGTGTCGGGCATTAAGTTAGACGATTTTTGCGAAATGCGCGGACACTTTGAGCACGATAAAGCCACCGCCGAAATTGCCGCGCGCGTGAAAAACAGCGCGTACGAAATCATCGCCAAAAAGAAAGCGACGTATTACGGAATTGCTATGTCGGTGCGGCGCATTTGCGAAGCCATTGTGCGTAACGAGCGCTCTATCCTGCCCGTGTCTTCTATGATGCGCGGTGCGTACGGCATTGAGGGTATTGCCTTGAGTATGCCCGCGATTGTGGGCTCAGACGGTGTGGAAACTTTGGTGCCGCTGAAACTCAATGCCGATGAAACCGCGCGCTTACAAGCTTCTGCCAAAGTGCTCAAAGATATTTTGGCACAAAATGAGATATAAAAATTAATATTTAGTGGGACGGAAAATGCACTCCCCTGTGCACCGTCCCATTTTGTATAATATATACAGGGAAATTTGCGTCAGATGCGGCCAAATTGTCCGACCGTTCTGACTTCTGACTATTAAAAGGGATAAAAAATGAAAAGATATATTACATTACTAGCGTTGGTGTGCGTGGCGCTTCCAGCGGCGGCATTTGATCCGCTGTTTACCCACAAAACCGATGCACCCAAGGGTTGCATTGACAAAGATGTCGCAACGGAAGAATTAACATTAGACGATTTAGTACAAATCAGTTTGTGCAATAATCCGTCTTTAAGTGCGGGATATATGGGGGTAAAAGCGTCCGAAGCCGAGCTCGGTCAGGCGCGTGCGCAGTACTTACCTACTGTTAATTTGAAAGGCACGGGCGATATCACCGGGAAAAAGTTGGAAGGCGGCTCTTACGCGCAAGATGAACCTTACGCCGGCAAAGCGGAAGCTTCGTGGCTACTGTTTGATTTTGGCGGACGAGAAGCACGCACGAGCAGTGTGCGCAATTATGTAGACGCCGCGCGTTATAGCTACGATGCCTCTATCCAAGATGCCGTGCTGGCGGTACAAACGGCTTACTTAAATCTATTGGCGGCGCAAGAAAGTTTAATCAGTGCGCAAGCCAGTTTGGATACCTACAAACAATCTTCGCAAGAAGCGGAAAAGCGCTACAAACTGGGTATGGTTTCCTTGAGCGATAAACTGCAGGCCAATACCCGCTATGAACAAGCCAGTCTGGCCGTCGTACAAGCGGAAAATTTAATCAAACAAAACCGCGGCTCGTTGGCTGTTTTGATTAATCTGTCGCCCGACACGCCGATTACACTTAAAAAACCGGTATACGGTGAAGATATGATTGAAATTGCTAATGATGACATTAGCAGTCTAATGGAAACGGCTCTGAAGGAGCGTGCCGAAATTCATGCTCAGCGCAGCACCCAACAGGCGGCCAAAAAAAATGTAACTGCCAGCAAAACCGCTATGTTACCTACCATCAGTGCGACGGGTTCCGTGGGTTATGGCGACAATTGGAAACGCAGTAATCCCTATACCACCAATAATTCGGCGGGGCTTTTAGTGACCATGCCTCTGTTTACCGGATTTTCAAATATGTACCAAGTGCAACAAGCATCTTACAAATACTACCAGGAAGTAGAAAATATGCAGGTGCTTAAATTGCAAGTGCAAAATGAAGTATGGCGTGCTTATCAAAATTACAAAACTGCTTTGCGCTCGTATGAAATCAGCCAAGCTGTGTTGGAAAGCGCCGAAGAAAACCACCGTGTGGCTTTCCGCTATTACGAGTTGGGCAAAGGTGATATTTTAAATTTGCTCAGCGCGGTAGCACAGTTGGCCGATGCGCGTCAAAATAAGATTACGGCTTTTTACAGTTTACTGCTGAGCAAAGCCAATTTGTATAGAAGCATAGGAAAATAATGGGAAATCGTATGGAAAAAGATAATGTAACTAACACAGGGAAAAATATCCTAAAAAAAATAAATAAAGAAAAAGTAATTTATTGGGGCAAATATGTACTCGTATTGATCGTGGGCATTTTGCTGGGGTTTTTTATTAAAGGAAAAATGGGGGGACAGCCGCAAATGGGATTTGGCGCAGGCGGTCCGACTACGGTATTGACGAAAACGGTACAAAAACGTCCGGTAGCACTGGGCAAAAACTTTATCGCTAAAGTGGAAGCTATCAATGCAGCCGATGTTATTGCAGAAGTATCCGGCTATGTAGATGAGGTGCGATTTAAAGAAGGTTCCTTCGTGCATGAGGGCGATGTGCTATTTATCATTGACCAAAACCGCTATAAAGCGGCGGTCGTTTCAGCCGAGGCCACCTTGGAAAAAGCCAAAGCAACCGAAAAACAGCTTTCCAGCAATTATGAACGTGAACTCTCTTTGTATAAAGAGAAAATGTTGTCCAAAGCGGATTTGGAAGTAGCCGAAAGTAATTTGGCCAATGCTAAAGCCAATGTCAAAGCCGCACAAGCCAGTTTAGATTTGGCTAAATTGGATTTACAATATACCGAAGTGCGTGCACCTATTAGCGGTTATATTGGTAAAGCTTTAGTTACCAAAGGTAATTTCACGACAGCCGCAGTTACCAAACTGGCGCGCGTGATCCAAATGGATCCGGTGCGCGTGGTGTTCTCTATCACCGATAAAGAACGTCTGTCCGGCATGGATCAGCTGACTAACACAAATCCGGATATTCAAGTAGCTTTGCCCAACGGTGAAAAGATTGATTTGCCTTCTGCGCAAGTGTTTTCGGATAACGAAATCAATGCACAAACCGCTACCATGGCCGTTTATGCGCAAGCCAGTAACCCGGACAACAAACTCATTCCCGGAAACTATGTTAATGTAACCGTCAGTTTGGATAAATTCCGCCCGATGATTTTAGTGCCGCAAGCGTCGGTATCGCAAGATGCCGCCGGAACGTATGTTATGACCGCCAATGGTGAAGACACCATCCTACAAAAATATATTACTATCGGCGATAGCGTAGGACAAGATTATGTGGTGGCGTCCGGTTTGGAAGACGGAGACCGGGTGGTCATTGTGGGTCAGCAGAAATTGCAAAACGGTCAAAAAGTGACCGTCAGCGAACAAGCTGCTCCGCAAGCATAAGGGGTTATAATCTATGTTTTCAAATTTCTTTATCCGAAGACCCCGTTTTGCGCTTGTTATTTCACTGGTATTGTGTTTGGCGGGTATTATTGCGTTAAACACATTACCGATTGCCTTGTATCCGGAAGTAACCCCGCCGGAAATTGTAGTAATGGCTAATTACCCGGGTGCAAGTGCGGAAACAATTGCTAAAACCGTAGGTATCCCGCTGGAAGAAGCTGTCAACGGCGTAGAAGATATGCTTTATATGAGTTCTACTTCGTCCGATGGCAGTTATATGCTGACGGTTACCTTTGAAACCGGAACGGATCCGGATTTGGCACAAGTAAAAGTACAAAACCGTGTAGCGCAAGCCAGCCCGCGTTTGCCGGGCGATGTCACGCGGCGCGGTGTCAATACGTTTCGCCGTTCCTCTAATATCTTGGGGCTGATTGCTTTTACTTCTCCCAACAAGACGCACTCTACATTAGATATTAGTGACTATCTTAATAACAACGTGGTAAAGAACGTTAGTCGTATTCACGGCGTGGGGGAAGCGCGTATGTTCGGTGCCGCCAAAAGTATGCGTGTGTGGCTGGATCCAGATAAAATGGCGGCTATGAATATGACGGTGGCCGAAGTGACCCAAGCCATTAATAGCCAGAACTATCAACCATCTTTGGGTAAAATCGGGGCTCGTCCGCATGAAGGCAATGTGCTTAAGGTATATGCTTTGCAAACACAGGGTCGTTTAAATAATGCGGAAGAATTTGCTGATATTATTATTCGCACGGACCAACAAGGCGGTTTAGTGCGTTTGAAAGATATTGCTAAAGTAGAGGAAGGACAAGAAAACTATAGTTTTTCTGCGCGGTTTAATGGTCAGGAAATGATTCCGATGATGATTAATCTTTCATCGGGGGCCAACGCTATTGAAACCATGAAGCAGGTCAAGGCGGAAATGAAACGTCTAAAACAGTTTTTCCCGGAAGATTTAGAATATGATTTCGCCATGGACACCACCGAATTTATTTATGCCTCTATTGATGAAGTAGTCTTTACATTATTTTTGACATTTATTTTGGTAGTTATCGTGTGTTATGTGTTCTTGCAGGATTGGCGCGCTACGCTTGTACCGGCTGCTACAATTCCCGTATCTTTGCTGGGTAGCTTTGCAGTAATGATGGCAATGGGCTACTCAATTAACTTGTTTACATTATTTGCATTGGTACTCGCAATTGGTCTAGTGGTAGATGACGCCATTTGTGTGGTAGAGCGTGTTATTTACTTAATGAACAAGGAAAACCAACCGCCTATTGATGCCACTACGCAAGCTATGGGCGAATTGTCCGGCGCGTTGGTAGCCACGACGTTAGTTATCTTGGCCATCTTTGTGCCGATTACTTTTATGGGCGGTATTACCGGAGAAATCTATCGTCAGTTTGCGGTCACGATTTCTACGGCGGTGTGTTTCTCTACGTTAAATGCATTGTCTTTATCTCCGGCCATTTGTTCTACGATGCTGCGCAAAATTCCGGAAACAAAGATTTTTATGCTACGTTGGTTTAACTTAAGTGTACAACGCGGGGGGCGCGGATATAAGAAGTGGGTGCGTACGGTGGCCCGCAAATTAGTTGTCATTGCTGTTTTGTTCTTGGCAATTTTGGCGGCGAATATGCTGTTCTTAAAGTTTTCGCATACTTCATTTATTCCGACAGAAGACCAAGGTATAGTCGTTTTTGATGTGCAATTGCCGGAAGGAGCGTCTTTTGAGCGTACGCAGGCAGTGATGGATCAGATTACACCTGTTTTAAGAGAGGATCCCGCTGTTAGACATTTGGCCACGATTATTGGTTTTAGTTTGATGTCCGGTTCCGGAGAAAACGTAGGGATCGGTTTTATCCGGTTAAAACCATGGGATGACCGCAAAAAAGCGGCACAACAACAGTCTGCTATTGCAAATAAATACAATGCTCGCTTTGCCTCCCTTCCGGAAGCGACTGTTCGGTTTATTGAAATGCCGTCTATTCCGGGCTTAGGAACTTCTGGCGGATTGGATTTGCGTATTCAGACACTTAATGACTTTGATTACACAAAATTAGCTAATACCACTAATGGAATAGCGATGCGTATGATGGGGGACCCGTCTATACAAATGGCTTATTCTACTTTTAAGGCGGATACTCCTAATATCTTCTTAGAGGTGGATCGCGCCAAGGCCGAAGCCATGAATGTGCCGGTGTCCAGTATTTTTGCCGTGTTGGAAAATTATCTGGGTTCTGCCTATGTGTCTGATGTTAACTTCGGCACACAGGTCAACCGGGTAATTTTGCAATCGGATTGGCATTACCGTTTAACACCGCAAGATATTAGAAAAATGTATGTAGCTAATACGCATGGTGAGCTGGTGCCGCTGGATGCTTTGGTGAATATGCGTGATATTGTTTCTCCGCGTCAGATTATACGGTATAACCAATATCCGGCCGCGTCTGTTAATGCCACCCCTACTCCGGGTTCCAGCACCGGAAAAGCAATGGAAGTAACAGAGAACGTGCTGAAGACTTTGCCGGCCGGTTATGCGTATGATTGGAGCGGTATGAGCTATCAGGAAAGGAAAAACAAAGGGCAAATCAATACGCTTATTTTGCTGGCGGTTATATTTGCTTATTTGTTCTTGGTGGCGCAATATGAGAGTATGACTATTCCTATACCGGTGCTCATGTCTGTGGTAGCGGCAGTACTGGGCGGTATTTTGGGGCTCTGGATTACCGGTTTATCGTTAAGTATTTATGCACAACTGGGGCTGGTGCTGTTAGTAGGTTTGGCGGCCAAAAACGCTATCTTGATTGTGGAATTTGCCAAAGACGAACGAGCGCATGGCACTAGCGTAGAAGAAGCCGCATTAGATGGGCTTACGCAGCGCTTCCGCCCGGTACTTATGACGGCCTTTACCTTTATTTTGGGTATGCTGCCTATGGTGTTTGCTACCGGAGCCGGTGCAGCCAGCCGCCGCGCACTCGGCGTACCTGTGTTCTACGGAATGCTTGTTGGTACGATGGCAGGTTTGTTTCTTATTCCGCTGTTCTACATATTGATACAGAAAATGGTAGATAAGTGGATAAACCGCAAGCGTACCAAAAAAGCGTAAGGTTTTGTGAATGGATTGGAAGCGGGAAAGATTTTTATCTTTCCCGCTTTTTTTGTTTTCTCGTCGGGAAAAAAGGGCTTGACTTGTTTTTTTTTTTTGGTACAATGATAAGCGTAAGGACATCAAAACAAAAGGAGGATGTATGAAAAGTCGCGCATTTACGCTGATAGAGCTGTTGGTAGTTGTTTTAATTATAGGTATACTGGCGGCCATTGCTTTGCCGCAGTACCAAAAAGCCGTGTGGAAAAGTCGCTTTGCACAAGCTAAAACGCTAGCACGCAGTCTGGCCGATGCCGAAGAAGTATATTACATGGCAAACGGAAAATATACCAATGATTTTGAAGAATTGGATATCTCATTACCTACTCCAGTATCTAGTGAAACAGGACGCTATGTATATGACTGGGGAGAATGTACTATTAGGGAAAATAGTAGTAATGCCTATTCACATTGTATCCTATACAATAATGGGGAAAAATATATTGGTTACAATATTAAATTTCGGCATTCCGAATTGATGCCCGGGGCGACCTATTGTATAGGGTACAGTACAGATGCTAATTCCATACCTACCAAAGTTTGTCAAAATGAAATAGGTAAAGCATATTTCCCGAGGGATATGGATGATTATACGAGCGACTATATTATGTTTTTGTACTAGTTTTTTTTAGAGATTTTTTGGACCTAAAACACAAGTACTAACCCTTTTTTCTTTTCTGCGGGGCCGCGCGCTTTGCTACTATATAAGTATGAGTGCGTCCGTGCAAACTGCTTTAGTGTTAAGCTTCCTCGCCGGAGCTGCCACCAGTATCGGCGGGCTCTTGGCCTTTGTGGTCAAAAAAGATAATTTTGCCGCGCTTGCCATCGGACTGGGGTTTTCGGCGGGCGTGATGCTGTATGTTTCCTTTATGGAAATGATGCCGCAAGCGCAAGATACGCTGTCTGCTTTGTATGGCAAAAACCCCGGGCAGTGGCTTGCGGCGGCAGTATTTTTTGGCGGAATAGGTTTAGCGTTTCTGATTGACCAATTTATGCCTACGCACCATGTGCACGAAGATGCTTTGGAACAAAAAAACAAACTCAAACACTTGGGGCTCTTTACCGCGCTGGCACTTGCTATACACAATTTCCCCGAAGGGTTGGCTACCTTTATGGCATCTATGGAAAATGTCACGCTGGGTGTATCTATTGCCATAGCGGTGGCGGTGCATAATATCCCCGAAGGTATTGCAGTTGCGCTACCGGTTTATCATGCTACGGGCAGTAAATCAAAAGCATTTTGGTACAGTACCTTTTCGGGATTAGCCGAGCCCGTGGGCGCGGTGCTGGGTTTTTTGATTTTTCGCGCGATACTGCACGAGGCGGCGTTTGGCGTAATGTTTGCGGGCGTGGCGGGAATTATGGTGTATATTTCTTTAGATGAGCTCCTGCCCACCGCACACGACTATGGCGAAGGACACCGCGTGATCGGCGGCGTGATTGCGGGCATGGTGATAATGGCTTTATCTTTACTTATCTTTTAGAACAGATACGGTGCAATTAAGAACGATAAAATCATTCCGACGGAATAACTCGTCACGTTAATTGCAAAAGATAATTCAAAACTGTCGCGCGCCGTGATGCGTTTGCGGTTGAATATCCAAATAAACAGCGCTTCAAAAATCAGACAGAAAAACCAAATAAACCATTGTTCGGTTGCAATTCTGCCCAATACTTGCCACGAAAGCGGCATGCTAATTAAATTGGCAATTACAACGGCATACAACACGCGAAAACTCTTGCGCGTGTATTTCAAATACGCCCACGCGGCGATCATTTCCAACAGTAAAATAATAATCAGCGACATCCACGCATCGGCGCGTAGCAGCGCGTGAAATTGCTGCGGGGTAGCAGAGGGTTGCACGAGTAAATCTTTTTCGCGTACGGTTACGGTAAAGCTGTTGCGCAATTTGCTGGGCGTGCTGAACACATTGCTGGCGCGTTTTTTCCCGTCGGCAAAGTCCAGTACCAATTGCTGAAACGGCGCATATTCATAAGCAATGGAAAAACAGCCGTCTGCTTTGCAATACAATTTTTGTATGCCGTACGCACCCAAGGGGTCGGATTGCAGACATTGATTGTCCTCACATTGGATTTGCTCGCTGGTATCAGGCAAAACGGCGGGCTTGTTTTCCGTCGCATAGATCAGCGTAAAATCCATTTCCGGTTTCGGCGCGATGCCGGCCCACAGTGGGGTCATCGTCACAATGAGTAAAGCGAAAAATAAAATTTTTTTCATAGTTCTACCCTCGGTCCTATATTTTGTATTATAACATTATATGAGGAAAGGAGACAGCTATGATTTTAACACAAAAGCAATTAGATAATTATGCAGATGTAATGGTCTGGGCGATGGAATATGCCCGCCGCGGCGGTAAATTTAAAAAATATGACAATGTGCTTGTGCGTGCGGAAATCGGCGCGTTGCCGTTGGTGGAAGCGGTATACGAGCGATTATTAGACAAAAAATATAATGCCACCGTGCGTTTCATGGCGCCGGGTAATTTACAGCGCGCTTTGTACACCAAGGCCGACGATAAACAGTTGGCTTATATCCCGGCGGGGGAAATAGATTTTCAAGGGGCGTTGAACGGACTGATTGCATTGCGCGCGCCGGAAGATTTAACCGCACTCAAAACGGTCAATCCGGCCCGCATCGGCAAAGCCGCGGTGGCGCGCAAGCCGATTAAAGATTTGTTGGACCGCACGGAACAGGACGGTAAATTTTCGTGGACTTTGTGCAACTTTCCCACACAGGAATTAGCCGACAAAGCAGGTCTTTCGCTTAAAGAATATGCCAATCAAATTGTCAAAGCATGCTTTTTAAATGAGAAAGACCCTGTGGCCAAATGGAAAGAAGTGATGAAACAAATTGGCGAAATCGGCAAGTGGCTGAGCGGACTGAAAATAGAGCGTTTGCAGGTGGAAAGCGCGCACATGGATTTTGAAGTGTTGCTGGGGGAAAAACGTCAGTTTATTTCCGGCAGCGGTTGCAATATCCCGTCTTTTGAAATTTTTACCTCGCCGGATTGGCGCGGCACACGCGGTGTGTATTTTGCAGATTTATCGTCGTACAGAAGCGGCAATTATGTCAAAGGTATGCGTTTGGAATTTAAAAACGGGCGCGCGGTCAAAGCAACTGCGGAAAAAGGCCAAGACTTTTTGCGCAAGATGCTGGCGATGGACCGCGGCGCGGCGCAAATCGGCGAGTTTTCTTTGACGGACCGCCGTTTTTCCAAGATAGACAAATTTATGGCAGATATTTTGTTTGATGAAAATTTCGGCGGCAAATACGGCAATTGCCACGTGGCGATTGGCTCCAGCTACGCCGATACCTTTACGGGCGATATCCGCAAATTAGATAAGAAGCTCAAAGAAAAATTGGGCTATAATGAATCTGCTTTGCATTGGGATTTGATTAACACGGAAGATAAGACCGTGCACGCCACGCTCAAAAACGGCAAAAAAATCCTCATTTACGAAAAAGGCCAATTTCGTTTCTAGTATACAAGGAAAGGTAAAAATCCCCGGGGCAAAAATTTATGCCTCGGGGTTTTTGATTGAGGTTTTTCGTCGGTAAAAATAGGCCTTGACTTGTTTTTTTTTTTTTGGTACAATGGCAAGGGTAGGGAGTATAAATAAAGTGTCGTGCTGAGTCGTTTTTGCTCAGCACCTCAGCCTTATTGAAAACAAATAGGTCCTGAGCAACAACACCTCAGGACGACAGAGAGGAAAAAGTATGATGAATAAAAAAGCATTTACGCTTATAGAGCTGTTAGTAGTTGTATTAATTATAGGTATACTGGCAGCGATTGCTTTGCCACAGTATCAAAAGGCAGTGATGCGCTCGCGTTATGCTACGCTAAAAAACTTAACACGCAGTATTGCTGAAGCAGAAGAAATCTATTATTTAGCCAATAATAAATATAGTTTGGACTTTGCAGAATTAGACGTACAAATGCCGGGAGGAAAATTAAATACAAGTACACGAAAACAATATGACTATAGTTGGGGTTCTTGCTTTTTGGCAGATGGAGATAGATCATTTGCACAATGTACTAACAATTTGATAAATATGAGTTTTCAGATTCGCTTTAAATATTCAATTGGCAATCCTGGAAAATATAGTTGCTTGGCAAGAGGTTCCTCAGAAACTACCTCTTTGCAAGCACAAATATGCAAGACAGAAACCGGGCTTACAACTCCATCCTATACTGCCGAAGGTGACTATACATCGTGGTGGTATTAAGCATTGCTAAACTAGACCTAGTAAAATACAAAAATCCCCGCGCTAGACGGGGATTTTTAGGTAAACTAAAAACTTGGCCTAATGGTCAAAAACTTAATCTTCTTTCTTTTTGTGCCAGCGGCGGGCAAGGTCTACACCCATGGCAATCGCTTTGTAAAAGCCGTTGTCTAACACGGAAGAAACATTGTTTAAAAGCTCAAACGTGCTGCTGGTTTTGTCCACTTTTTCGGCGGTGGTCAGCGCGAGATATTCCACAGATTCAGCCGTTTTTTTGAGCTGAATGAGCAGGCGCACCGCGTAAATTACTAAAATCACAAAGGCAACTAAAGCTACTAAACTGATGATTTGGTAAAAATCCATAACTACCTCCTTTTCCTTTATTTAATCAGTTTGAGAGGGGAAAGGTCAAGCGAAAAATTTAGATTATATGAAAAATGCTAAACCAACCCAAAAAACTCCGAGGAGAAACACAAAAAAACAACAAAATGAGTCCTGTTTTGTAATAAAAAAAACACTAATTTTCCATTAAAATATAAGGGTTTTTGTAAAAAGATTTGCAAGTTTCAAATTTTTATGTAAAATTTAAATTACCGCAGGTTCTTACCGCGTAGATTAGTTAAGGAAATAATACCATGGAAAACACAGAAGTAATCACACACATCGTCAAACGCGACGGTAGTATTCAACATTTTGACTCTAAAAAAATTACCAATGCCATTGTAAAAGCAGCGGAAGTAACAGGAGAATTTGACACCGAAACCGCCAAAAAACTCACCATCCGCGTCATTAACATTATTCAGCAATTATATGGCGACACCACCCCGAACGTAGAAAATGTGCAGGACATTGTAGAAGACGTTTTGCTGACATCTAATTATCACAAAACCGCCAAAACTTATATTTTGTACCGCGACCAACACGCACGTATCCGCGAAATTTCTTCCAAATTTAACGTAGATTTGGTGGACCAATACTTGCAACAGTTGGACTGGCAGGTCAATGAAAACAGCAACATGGGCTATTCCTTGCAGGGGCTCAATAACTATATTTCCTCTGAAGTAAGCAAAATTTATTGGCTTAATAAAATCTACCCGGAAAAAGTAAAACGCATGCACACCGAAGGTGATATCCACTTGCACGATTTGGGCCTGTTGGGTGCATACTGCGTGGGCTGGGATTTGCAAGATTTACTTTTGAGCGGTTTTACGGGTGTAACCGGCAAAGCCGAAAGTAAACCGGCCAAACACTTCCGCACCGCTTTAGGCCAAGTGGTAAACTTTTTCTATACCTTGCAGGGCGAAAGCGCCGGGGCGCAGGCCTTCTCCAACTTTGACACGTTAATGGCACCGTTTATCTATTACGATAAATTGACCTATGAAGAAGTTAAACAAGCTTTGCAGGAATTTTTGTTTAACGTCAACGTGCCGACCCGCGTGGGTTTCCAAACGCCGTTTACCAACCTGACGTTGGACCTCAATGTTCCTTCCTATTATAAGGACCAACCGGTTATCATTGGCGGCAAACTGATGGACAAGACCTATAAAGAATTCCAAAACGAAATGGACTTGTTCAACCGCGCGTTCTGCGAAGTGATGCTCGCCGGTGACGCTAAAGGCCGCGTGTTTACGTTCCCGATTCCGACGTACAACATCACCAAAGATTTTGATTGGAATAATGAAAAACTGACCCCGCTGTGGGAAATGACAGCCAAATACGGTATCCCGTATTTTGCCAATTTCATTAATTCCGACATGAATCCCGAAGATGCGCGCTCTATGTGCTGCCGTCTGCGCATTGACAACCGCGAACTGCGCAAACGCGGCGGCGGTTTGTTTGGCTCTGCCCCGCTGACGGGCTCTATCGGTGTGGTAACGATTAACTTGCCGCGCCTCGGGTATATCTCCAAAGACGAAAAAGAATTTTTTGATAACTTGGTGGATCGCATGCTGACCGCCAAGGAAAGTTTGGAAATCAAACGTAAAGTCATTGAACGTTTTACGGCGGCCAACTTGTATCCGTACATGAGTTTCTATTTGCGCAGCGTCAAAGAACGCTTTGGCAAATACTGGACCAATCACTTCTCTACCATCGGTCTGGTGGGTTTAAACGAAGCGGCTATCAATTTAATCGGCGAAGATATCGGCACCGAAAAAGGCAAAGCGTTTGCTGAAAAAGTGCTGACCTTTATGCGCGAACATTTAATTAAATTCCAAGAGGAAACCGGGAACAATTATAACTTGGAAGCCACCCCGGCCGAAGGTACTTCGTACCGCTTGGCCAAATTGGATAAAGAGCATTACCCGGAAATTATCTGCGCAGATGAGCCGATGTATAAACAAGGCCACCCGCCTTTTTATACCAACTCGTCCCAGTTGCCGGTTAACTATACCGACGATGTGTTTGAAATGTTGGACTTGCAAAGCACCATTCAAAGCAAATACACCGGCGGTACCGTGCAACATATTTTCACGGGAGAGCGCATC
>JAGCKY010000032.1 GCA_017647245.1 Elusimicrobiaceae bacterium | reverse complement strand
TTAGTTCATCTTAATATATAGTAAAAATTAGATTTATTGAGGGAGAGGATATGAAAAAAACATTTTTGACGTTCTTAGCATTTGCAGTAGCCATTCCGTTGTGGGCAGAAAATATAAAATTTGTGACTTTGCTTTCCCAGCCCGTAGGTACTTTTTCGTCTGTGGATGTGGAAGATGCCAACGCTACCAACGCAATTTACTATTTAAATTTCTGTAACATAAGTGCCGGTGGGACAATGAGTGTAAAATCTTTAAGTGCTCATCAGCTGTTAATGACAAGCGGCGGTAAATTATCCTCCTCTAATTTAGGGACTGTGAGCAGTTCCAGAATAGACCTTTACAAAACTCCCGCGACTACTTTGACAGGGGGTAGATTGGATGCCTCAAGTGTAACTCCTTCCGCGGCCGGAGTAGATGTAAGCGCTCCGCAAATAACCTTACAAGGTGATGTTGATTTTGATGATGCAAGTTTTGACAATCTTTCAGCTGGGAATTTCTCCTTCACTGAAAGTGACGACGCAAGCAGCGGTACGGGTGATTGGTCCAAAGTAGACGGGCGTGATGGATATAATTGTTCCGGAGGCTGTAATTTATATTTATTACATGTTGGCAATTTGGATAGTGTCTGTTGGGATGATGAGCATCGCGCAGGGCATAGAGATCCTTGCTGTAATGGTATATCAAATACGAGATATACTGACTCTGTTTGTTGGTATAACTATTGGGGAGATTTTGGCGCAGAAAAAATAAAAGAAGTAAGTAATTGTACCAGTTCCTCTAATAAGTGTTATTCCTTTGAAACGAACCCTACTTGTCAGAGTGCGGTAAATAGATCCACTCATTCCAGTAGTTCTGATGGAGAGTGTAGTGCAGGAGATACTTGTACAGTATGTACCTGTAGCTATAACAGCGAAAAGGAAGTATACGAGAAAAAAACAAAAACAGCTCATTGTGTAGCATCGGAGAACCCAGGTTGGACCCAGAATTAGTATAAGTTTTGTTATTTTTCCCCGGGAGTTATCCCGGGGATTTTTTTATCGTTTGACTAGCTATTCTTATTCGTTTTTGCCGGATTTGTTGCTCTTAAATAAACTGCCAATACTCTTTACCGCGTCTGCCGCGGCGCTGACGGTAGTTTTAACGGCGTCGGTACCGGTATTGGCAACGGATTTGGTGGCGTCAGCTGCGGTATTTTCCGCGGAAGAGGCCACATTAGTCGGAGTCTTGTAGTTCAAAAGCCCTCCCACCAAAGAAACCGCCGTCTGCGCAACGTCCAATTTACCGGACGGATTGCTGACAGTACCACCGATTTTAATCACAATAGGTGTTTGTTTGGTCAGCACGGTAGCTTTTACGCGCATATCCAAGGCATCGGTAGGGAAATTTATGTTGCCGCTGGCGGTCATATCGCTGACCGACGAGTTAAAATGAGTTTCCTGTATGTTCATTACCCCGTTGGTAAATACATACGTGCCGGAGCCGGAAGAAAATTTAATTTGACCTCTTTCTTGCGCATCGGCGGCCGGGAAGATTTCCACGCCCAGTTTAGAGCTGACGGTATTCACAAGACTCAAAGGCAACATTAAGATTTTGATAACTTTACTGTCTTTGGTAAAATTACCCAAGTCCGTAATTGCGCCCTCTTGCAAGGTGAAATTGACTGTACCGTTGGACTGTTTCATAGAAGCGCTGGCATTTTTAAGTTGCGCGGTCAGCTGCGCTCCTTCAGAGCGGAAATAAGGAATGGAGATTTGACCAATTTTAACATTGGATGTGATGTTAAACAGGGTTTCCGGTCCGTTAGAGGGCGTTATACCGGACGCAGTTTGCGTTTGTTCGGTGCTAGACGATGACGGAAAAGCCGTAAGCGTGAGCTTGGACAAATCAAAATTAAACACAATATCCAATACCTTGCCCAAATCTTTATACGCAAAGGACGAAGTAAATGTTTCATTATTGAGTTTACCTGTGATTTTGTTAGAAGAAATCTGCCCCAGCGAAGCTAACGTAATCACCCCGTTCATTTCAGAGAGTGAAAGGGTGTCGTACTTAACCCCTAAATTTTTCAGCGTAATAGTTCCGCGGACATCTTGTCCGTTATTTTTATCAGTGGCGGTTAAGTTACCCGTCAGTATGCCAGCCATGCCGTAGCCGTCTAACAAGGTGGTCATACCGGTCAGCTGGGTTAAATTTAAATTCAGCACAGATTGTATATTATAGGTGGTGCTCTTTTCCCCCCAGGTTGTTTGTCCTTTGGCGGAAACAGTAGAATCACCTACCGAGAGTTTAGCTTGCGTAATAGACGCGCTGGAAGCGTCCAAATCCGCGTTGGCCTGTGCGCTGAAATTAATATCGGGCAATACAAAATGGGGTAAATCTGGCGCGATATCGGCAATAGCTTTATTAGATAGCCCGGAGATTTTTCCTTGCAAGTTTACAGCCGGTTTTTGAAAATTTTCCGCTTTACCTTGCAATGCAAATTGCACCGTTTTGTAATTCATATTCAAGCTGTCTACTACGACGGACGCTTTGGACATATCCAAATTGGCTAAATTTACCAGCAGGAGCGTTTTAAACGGAATGGTAACGTCCATACCCGTTTTATCTTTATAATCGGTGGTAAAGTCCAAGGAGAGCTTGAACGGATGAGTCAAATCAAAGTCGTGCACGTCTAAATTTAGCTTGGTCACAGAGGTGGACATGCCCTGTTGCACATCTTTATAATACAGTCGACAGTCAGACGCGTAAATGTGTTCTGCAGTAATGGCAAAAGAATTGGATGACGAATCGCTGGTGGAAGTTTTTCCGTCGGTATTGTTGTTTGTCAGCAAATCATCAAAATTAAAAGTGCCGTCTTTTTGTTTGGTGATATTGAGCTGTAAACCCGTTAATCCAACAGTGGCAATTTCCACACGTTTTCTTAATAACGGCATGAGTGCCACTTTTAAGACAGCTTGGTCCGCTTTCAAAAAAGTTCCGTCGGAAAAACTGCTGTTTTCCGATACAGCTAAATTATTCAGTGTCAGCCCTACCAAATTAAAAGAAACATCAGAGAAAGTGATTTCACGGTGAAAATTATTTTTAACATAATCTTGCGCCATAGATTTTAATTTCTCGGCGGGAAACATGATTTTAAGCGTAAGGAACGCCGCAATCAGTAATACGGCAAAAACGGCGGCTAGTATAGCCATTATTTTGATTAATTTTTTCATACCAAAATTATAGCAATTTGCCTGTTGTTGGCGCTTGGGGAAAGGTTAATTGGAAATTATTTTTTATGGTCTTTGACATCGCCTAAGTCAATCACTTTATCTTTGGGCGCTTGCAAAGAAGCGCGGTATTTTTGCAAATCCTTTTGCAGTAATGCCACGACAAGCAAAATAAAAGTAGCATCATCGGTGATGCCCAGCAGCGGCATCACATCCGGCAAGATATCAATTGGACTTAACACATAAAAAAAGCATAATACCGCAAGGATAAATGTTTTCCACGGCATGGGGTATTGTCGGCGCAAGATGGCCTTGAGCATGTCAAAAAAAGTAAGTATATCTTTCATTTTATTCTCCTGTTTACTGGGGGTTGGCGGTGGTGTGCTGTCGAGACGTGGGCTTGCAACGCAAGGCCTCTTGCGTGACGTTGAGCGCACAATCGCCGATACGTTCAAAATGATTTAGAATATCGCCATAGGCGGTGATAGATACGGCCGCATTTTCTCCGTTTTCCCCCGCGCGCATATTGTGTTCGTTGCGTAATTTCTGGCGCAACTGATTTAAATTATTTTCACGTATCTGTGCTTGGCGTAATAATTGCGCGGCTATTTGTTTATCTTGCGGGGCATGATTGGGAAAATGCCCCAATGCTTGGCGGGTATGTTTCAAAATATCCTTTGTTTTTTTAGCCATTAGTTCTAAATTGGCGCAGTCTGCCTGTGTGAAAAACCCGGTCTGTGCGGTGCTGTATTTTTCCAGTAGCAGAGCAATTTTTTCACCGTAGTCGGCCATGCTTTCAATTTGTCCTGTTAAATCAAACAGCACCACGGTTTGCGCAATTGCGTGGCGCGAAAGATTGCCGTGTGTGAGTTGCATTAAGTAGGAATTGATTTTATGTTCTAAAATATCTGTGGTACGCTCACATGCTTTTGCATCAGCGAGCAAACGGGAAAATAACTTGTTATCGGTTGTTCTAAGCGCGTAAATTAATTTATCCGTTTGTTTGAGTACAAAGCCGAGCATTCGTTCCAATTCTTTACGTGCCGCCAAAATAGCCAATTCCGGGGTTTGGTAAAAAGGCGCAGTCAAATAGACCAAACGGTTTCCGGCTCCGGTTTCTTCCCGTTTTGTTTTGGGAATAAACCACAGTGTCAGCGCGGCCAATTGCTTGAGTAGCGGCAACATCAGCACGGTATTAATTACATTAAATATCGTGTGAAAAGCGGCAATATGATACGGTAGGGTGCTAGTAAGTATGGCCGGATCGGTTACGTAAGGACTGCCGGGTACAAGCCAATCAATTAATCGAATAAAAGGTTTAAAAAGTAAACATACCCATACCACGCCAAAGAAATTAAATAGAAAGTGTCCCAGTGCCGCGCGGCGTGCATTTTTAGGCGCGCCGATAGCGGCCAAATTAGCGGTAATCGTAGTGCCGATATTTTCCCCCAGCACCAATGCACACGCGGTAGGAAAATTAATAATTCCGGCGGCGGCACAGGTGAGTGTCATGGCCATTACCGCACTGGACGATTGCAAAATAACCGTCAGTATTGCACCCGTTAGAATGAGCAAGATTAAATGAAGCGCAGTATCGGGAGTAAAGCGTATGAGCCACTCGGTTACGGCGGGATGTTGGGCAAAGTCGGCCGGGATTGTATTTTTCATAATATCCAATCCCAGAAACAATAAACCAAATCCGATAGCGGCTTCTCCGATGCGCCGCACCAACACCCATTGTTTAGACAGAAATTGACTGAAAAAGCCAAGCGCTACCACGGGCAAAGCAAAGAGCGAAATTTGAATTTTAAAGCCAAACAGACTGACAATCCAAGCGGTAAGTGTGGTACCGATATTGGCGCCGAAAATCATACCCAGCGCCTGATATAAAGTAAGTAGCCCCGCGCTGGTAAATCCAACTACCATTACGGTGGTTGCACTGGAAGATTGAATAATTGCCGTTACCAGCATGCCGGAAAAGGTAGCGGCTAAGCGGTTGCTGGTGGCGGAGGCGAGCCAATAGCGCATTTTTGCGCCGGCCATTTTTTGCAGGCCATCGCTCATCATTTTCATACCGAGCAGAAAAATAGCCAGTCCGCCCAGTAAATTGCCCGTAATTAAAAGTATACTCATTTTCCCCCTATGAAAAAAGCAGAGAGGATAGCGCTCGGCTTTTTAACTAATTAATTAGCGGTTTGTTGATTGGTATCATCGCTAAGTAACGCCGAACGGTCTATGTAAAGCGCAATAAGCGGAATTTGATTTGCCAGTAATACCAGCGCGCTGGGAATCACCATCAGAAAGGAAAACACATAGCGCGTAAACGGCAATACCCATGCACTCACAAATCCGACTATGCCGAAAACAAACAGAAAAAGCATATACATTCCGCCGGCAATTAACCCCAGTACAAACAATAAAATAAATGTTTTCCAAAAACTGTTTTTAATCAATTTATAGGACGTGGCAAAGGTCTGCCAAAAAGGAATATCCGTTAAAATCAAAACATAAGGAAGCAGAATTAAATAAACAGTGACTGCCACTAATCCCAGTACCATTACAATAATTTCCATGGCTACAATTGCCGCCGTAGCCGAGCCGTCTATATGGAAAATCCACAGCGTTAAGGTAATCAGTAATACGAATAAAAATATGTACAGGGTAAGCCCCAACACATACATCAGTAGCCCTCCCAGTACACGCGGGAATTGTTGCAAAGCAAATAAAAATATATCACGCAGACTGCCCGCACGTTTACAAACAAACAGGACCAAGGCAATAACGGCTCAGACAGATATTAAAAGGGCTAATACGTTAAAGAAAAAATTGGTGAAAATAGAAGCCGGCTGCGCGGCGGCCTGATACGGGTCAAAGCCATTGGCAAAACCTTGCAACAGCCAGCCGCAAACCGGGCCTATTAGCGCCAGCAAAAAAAAGTAGCGGAAACGGTTTTTAATTTCTCGGAAACTCAAAGTAAGCAAAGAAGCAATGGTCAGAAAGTTTGTTTTCATAGGCATTTATTTTGAGATTTTAATACTGGGTGGATCATCATCATTTGGATTTTCTTTG
>JAGCKY010000031.1 GCA_017647245.1 Elusimicrobiaceae bacterium | reverse complement strand
TTGATAAAAGACAAGAAAGCGGGAGATCCCCGACAAAAACACTCGGGGATGACGCCTTTGTTTAATAACGGCTTTACGCCTATTAAACTGTTATCTGTGGTATGATGCAAAGGGAAATAACGGAGCGGTGGGTTGTAGTTCTTCGGAATTAACTTATGATGTTAAGTTCCAAGACAGTAATAGGCCAATGTGTCGCATCACTACAGACACAAAAGCAAATAAACAAGTTTGTTTTAACGAAACACGGGATACAGCGTCTGCTCGGGGCGGATTGGATTTTTATTACCCGTAATAATTTGTAAGTTCATAGCCGGCCTTGTGTAATAACATATGAAAAAGACTACGGAAGACTGTAAATCCAAGTCCAGGACGGATCCGTTCCGAACACTTTAGTACCCGCAAAAATCTTTTCGCAGTACGCGCCTTTGTCTTCCCACAAAAAATTCCCCATATCATTTTTTTCTAAACAAAGTAATTGTTTTTTGGGGATTTGGTCATAAGCATGTTCTGAATAAATACCAAATCCCGTCCCGGCATACGGTCCCGAAATACGCCCGATTTCCACTCCCTTTACGCTACCAGTACTTATCAACTGAATGGACCATTCTTCACCAGAATGTGCATCTTTGGCTTCGGCAGCACTGTTCCATTTGGTATTTCCTGTCCAAGGCACTTGTACGTCTAAATCAGCAAAACTTTTCGGCCACTCTCCGTTTGCCAAATAATATACTTGCGCCGCTTGATACATAGACTTTAACATGGTAATGCCCTGCGCCGCGCGGCTTTTTTCTACTGCTTTTTTATATTGCGGCAGGGCGATAGCCGCCAGTATACCTATAATTAATACAACGACTAATAGCTCTATAAGCGTAAATGCGCGGTTTTTCATACTCTCTCCTTTTGTTTTGATGTCCTAATATCCCCCATTGTACCAAAAAAAAAAAACAAGTCAAGCCCTGTTTTTGCCCAACGAAAAGCCAAATAAAACACAATCAATAAACGCCTATATCCCGCACAACTGAAAAAGTTGTTTGATATAAAAAATCCCGCCCAAACATCGGGCGGGATAAAGTCTCTGCAAACAAACGCTTAACGTTTGGAGAACTGGAAGCGTTTGCGCGCACCCGGCTGACCGGGTTTCTTTCTTTCCACCATACGCGGATCGCGGGTTAAGAAGCCGGCTTTTTTAACAACCTTTTTCAAATCCTCGCTGATTTCCGCCACGGAGCGGGCAATGGCGTGGCGCAACGCACCCGCCTGCGAAGAAATACCGCCGCCCTGCACTTTGGCAGTCACGTCGTATTCTTTTTCTAAATTTGTAACCGTCAGCGGAGCTTTTACCGTGGCCTGATATTTCTCATGGCCTTTAAAGTAATCCGCCAACGCTTTGGCATTGACCGTAATGTTGCCGGTGCCTTTTACCAATTTGGCTTGTGCCACAGAAGTTTTGCGGCGGCCGGTTTTAAGTTCTTTGGTATTTTTCATAATGTTCCCTCTTATTTGGCAAATCTGCCGGCAAATTCGTGTTCTTCGCCTTTGTAAATGCGTAAGCGTTTAAGGCGCGGAGCACGTAAGCGGTTTTCGTCCAACATACGTTTGACGGCCAGTTCCAGCACTTTGGTGGAATCCTTTTCAAACTGGCGTTTGAGCGGGGTTTCTTTAGCGCCTTTGGCATAACCGGAGTGAGAGAAATATACTTTTTCTTCCATTTTGTTACCGGTTACTTTGATTTGGTCGGTATTGGTTACGACAACAAAATCACCGCAGTCCATATGAGGGGTATAGGTTCTTTTGTGTTTGCCCATTAGCAGCACGGCTACTTTAGTAGCCAAGCGGCCTAAGGTCTGACCCGTCGCATCAATGTGATGCCATTTGCGGGTGGTTTCTACTTCCTTGACGGAAGGTAAAAAAGTTTTCGTCATAATTTTGTTTCTACCTTTTGTAATTAAAGCGCAGCGGAGTGGTGGCCACTGCATATTAATGACTCGTGGTTTCCTAGATATTATAGCAAATTTGTTGCAATTTCGCGTCCTTTTATACAAACTATGCTACAATACAACTATATGAAACGCAAAACAATTGTGTATGCTTTGGTTTTAGTACTTCTGCTTTCCACAATAGCGGTCGCTACTTCTTGTATCAGAGGGCATTATCACAAAACACAACAGCAAACATACGAAAAGCAAAAGCTTGAAGAACAAGAACATGAAAAGAAAGTAGCCACGTACGCTATTGAACATCTTAACATAATGAAGAAAGCTGTTGAATCCTATATCAAACGCCCGGGCGATTCTCCTAAATTTGATATCTTGCTCAATGAGATATTAAAACTAGAAGAAACAGATCTCTCTTATGGAAAATGGGACGGTACTTTGGGCGTATATACTACGAATTACTTTGTTTATTTGGGCGGCTGTTATAGTACTTGGTGTTATATACAAGCTAATCGTAAAAACAATTCTTACACTTTATATCTCAAACATGATGGCACAAAGTGGTCCCAAAAACGTTGCTCTACCGAGCTGACCGAGTTAGGCCGTCTGATTTGCAAATATTTAGAACCAATCGGTTGGGAATATGTGGAAGGTGAGATTTAATCCGGCATATCATTCTGTTAGATGATATTCCTAGTGTATTTGCGCAAATAACTTTTTAATATCTTCCAATTTTTCCAAACGCACAAAGCGTGCGCGAAAATCCGCCGCGCCCGGGAAATCACGCAGCCAATAACCCGCCGTTTTTTTACTGCGGCCTACTCCGATACGCTCGCCGTAATGAGCCACATTTTCTTCTATTAAGGCCAAATAAATCTCTGCGCGACGTTTATGGTCTAAAGGAATAATTTTTTTGCCCGCAAGTCCGTCTTGAATATCGCGGAAAATATACGGATTGCCCACTGCGGCGCGCCCCATTAACAGCCCCGCACATCCGGCATCAAAAAATTTTTGTGCCATATCGGCACCGTCAATGCCGCCGTTGCCAAACACAGGAATTTTAACTGCCGCGCAGACACGGGCCAATGCGTCCAAATCCGGCGCACCCGTGTGCATATCTTCTGCTGCCCGTGCGTGCATCATCACGGCCGCCGCACCTTCACTTTCGGCAATGTGCGCAAGCTCCGGCCCCAAAATTGTACCGCGTTTTAAGGCAATTCGCGTTTTAAGCGTAACGGGAATTTTGACCGCTTTGACTGCCGCCCCCACCAGCCGCCCCAAATGAACGGGGTCTTTCATCAGCACACACCCTGCACCGGCTTTATTAATTTTTTTAACCGGGCAACCCGCATTGATATCCACGATATCTGCCCCGCGTTGTTCTGCGGCGCGGGCGGCCTGTGCAATAGTCTGTTCATCAGAGCCGAAAATTTGCATAGAAACGGGCTTTTCTCTGTCGGAAATTTGCAGCATGCGCGTACTGCGTACGTTGCCGTAATGCACCGCGTGTGCGGACACCATTTCGGCACATACCACGCCCGCGCCGCCGCGCAAACATAGTGCGCGAAACGGTCCATCCGTTATGCCCGCCATGGGAGCGAGCCACAAATTATTGGGAGCTAAAAAAGAGCCGATTTTTACTTCGCGCACGCAACTCATTTGCTTATACTCCAGCGGCCCGGTTGCGGGGCGGTGGCCGCTTTTTTACCTGCTAAACACAAACGCAATACCGTGCGCATTTCCACTTGTGTGTTTTTAAATTCCAGCGAATCAATAAATCCGTCATGCCCCGCACCGCCCGAAAGCATATAATCGGTTACCGCCACGCGATAAGTGACCCAAGGAGCAATCGGTGTACCGTTGACCCGCACCGCCGTAATACGTTTGCCGGTCGGAGCATCGGGATTGTAGCGGATACGCAAACCCGAAATCTGGGCAAAATTATCCGGCACGGACAGCCCTTCTTCCAACGCTTGCAACAACGCCGCCCCTTTAATCGTTAGATACGTTACATTATCGCTATACGGATAAAGATTATACAAATCATATTGCGTAACCGTTCCTTTCGGAAGCACCCCGCGCAACGAGGAAGCATTGAGCACCGCCGCATCGGCTTTGGCCCACGTGCGCAAACAATCCGCCGCCCAACTGCCCAGCGCCGATTCGCCATCTAATCGTCCCACCATTTCTTGTTCGGATTTGCCCACCGAGCGTACCATTTGATTACGCGTTGTTTGGCGCAACTGTTCGGCGGCTTGTGCGATAGAAGCATCTTCATCAAAATCGCGGCGGTACAAAACCACATCTTCAAATTGTATATCAGCTAGTTCATTATTTTTATTAAAGGATAATTGCACGCGCCCTACACTATCCAAACGCGATCCCGGATAAATAATCCACGTCTTGCCTACGCGGGTGGTCTCTGCGTTTTCGCCACCTACTCCCGCACTAATAATCACGTCTATACCGCTAACTTCTTCAGCCAGTTCACGCTCAGTTACTGCTTGTTTATCCTCAGCAGAGCCCAAAGCACTCATCACCACAATGGCTTGTGCACCTCTTTCACGCAACTGCGCAATTAACGGCTCTGCTGTTTTTATGGGATCTGCTATTTTAAGTCCGCCCAACCGTTGCCGTCCTTTGAGCGCCTGCGGACTCACCAGTCCGATTACTCCTATTTTATAATCGCCTACTTTGGTAAGCAACCATGATTTGGCACCGGCAGGTAAATTACCGTTTGTCAATGTTACATTAGATAAGATAAACGGCGCGGGCGAGTCTTTTAAAATATGGCTCAAAGACCCCCACCCATACATTAAATCTTTTTCGGTAAATAAACGCCCGGCATACGCAATAGTAGCGGTCAACTCATTAAAATAATTCCCTTGAGAGAGTGTGCCTTCCGGCGTTTGCGCAAACCAATTCCCCCCTTCCAAAAGCAGAAAGGGTGTAGTCTGTTTATCTAGGAATGTTTTTAAAACAGCCAGTCCGCCTGTTACTTCGTTACCGTGGCGCGGTTCCGTGCGCGACCAAAATACCCCCTCAATATCTGCAGTTACAAAGATATTTACAGAGGGCAATTCCTTCGGCGCGCAACCTATTACCCAAAAACTTACCAGACAAAGAAAACAGGCAAATCGTTTCATTTATATTCAATAATACGTCCCGTGGCGATAGGCTTGAGCGGCGATTGTGCCCGGATGCCGTCTTCCAAAATACTGCGCACATTTCCGGTGCCGACCTGTTGCTTTTCGCTATCCTTAATGCGCTTAAACGGCCAACCTTCACTGCCGCCAAAAGCAATATAGTCGTTAGTACCCAGCGTGTACAATTCTTTATCTTGCACGGGTTTACCGTCTACAAAAATTTGTAAATCTTTCACTTTGCCTTTGTGATTGCGGTACGTAATAGTCATGCCGGAATAGGTGTATAAACTACGCGGCAATAAAGATTTTTTAACTAAAAATTTCAGAAACTTTCCGTTGACCGTCATTCTGACAATTTTATTTTCAAACGGGTGCATATCCACTGTATCGCGTTTGGTAATCGGCCCTTGTTTGATATCCACACGCGTGCCGCCGTTATTGTGTGCAAAAATTTGCGTGCCGGTATAAGCGCGGCCCAAATCGGCAATCCAGTCGTTGAGCGGACCATCTATGTGACCTGCTACCACCGGATCCATCGTGATGTCTTCGCTGGCCACACCAAATACTTCGTCCATGCCGCTCTCTTTTAAGCTGTCTGCATACGCGGCTACTTCTTTATCTATGCCTACTTTCGCAACCGTCAGCGCGATTAGTTCAGACGAAGCCGACACAAATTTTCCGGTGGCATCATCGGTGACGACAGTTACTTTGCTGACATTATCTGTATGACAGCCGCTCTCGGTAAACAGCACGCCGTTAATCGTTTCGTTTTGGATAATTTTATGCGCGTGACCGCCAAATACTAAATGCACCCGTCCGCCGAATTTTTTTGCAATTTCTTCCACATAGGGCTTGGTGCCGTGTTTGTCATCTTGCAAAGAGTCGTGTACGATAACCGCCACGATATTAGGATGTTGCGCCTCTACTTCCGGCAAAATCTTGCGCAAGGTTTTAATCGGATTTTTGAATTTATATTTTTTGGTCGCATTGGTGGGAGTGGCATTGGCCAGCCCGATGACTGCCACCTTCACACCGTCTACATCAAAAATTTTATAGGGCTTGACATTGGGCGGATATTGATTGCTTTTTGTATCTAAAAAATTCGCCGCCAACACCGGAAAATTGAGCGCTTTGAGTATCGGCTCTACGCCGGCGTCTTTGAAGTCAAATTCATGATTGCCGATTGTGGTGGCGTTATAACCTGCTTTATTCATAATTTGCGCGCTTTTGATACCTTTAGAGCGCTTGGCTTCCACTGTACCATTAGAAAAATCGCCGCTATCTAACAGCAAATACGGTTGCTGTCCGTGTTTAAGCACATTGGCCAACGCGGCAAAACCTCCTTCTCCATTACGCGGATAATAAAACCCGTGTGTATCGCTGGTGTGGTAAATCGTGGTGGTCTTGGCAAACAAGCCCACCGCAACAAATAAAACGGCTATCAGCAACGATAATTTTTTCATTTTGTCTCCTTAATTAGCGTTTTCCTTTTCTAATACTTCTTTCACTTTTCGTAATGCTAAATTTATATCGGGGTCGTTTGGATCTATTTGGTGGGCTTCAGTCCATTTACGCAAAGCCGTTTGATAGTCCTCTTTATTATAGGCCTCAATTCCCTCTACAAGTCGTTGGCGCACGGCCGTATTTTGTACAACGGCCGGACGAGTATTTTCGGAGGAATCAGATCGGTACGATACAATCAATTGAGAGCTGTCTTTTACTTGATTTGGCTGATTCTCATGAATCGGTTCAAAATTTTGTATAAAGCCTGTCCGGACAATAGGATCTTGATCAACCGCTGAAGGTTGCACCGCCTGTTGAATTGGTTTTTCTTCCGGCTGACTTATCTGAACGGAAGATACACGCTGTGCAATAAGCACGCACAAAAGAGCCGTACCGCCCACTGCTATTGCTACCAAAAGGATTAATACTAATTTTTTCATAAATTTCCTCGCGTGCGTACCCATTGCATCCAACTTATTTATTCTAATAAAAACCGGGCGTGCCCGACAAGCACGCCCGGAATAAAATTTTGCCCTTATTTTTTCAATCGGGAAAACGGTGAAATTTTGCGCAGGTTTTCTATAATGCCCGGCAAGACTTCTATCACTTTGTCTACTTCTGCTTGCGTGGTGTCTTCTGAAAGAGAAAACCGCACCGAGCCGTGGGCAAATTGGAAATCCACCCCCATCGCGCGCATCACGTGCGACGGTTCCAATGACCCCGATGTGCACGCAGAGCCCGAGGACGCGCAAATGCCATATTCGTTGAGGTGCATCAAAATAGATTCGCCTTCCACATAACCGAAGCTGATATTGACAGTATTCGGCACGCGGTTTTGCGGGTCACCGTTTAATTTGCTGTCGGGAATTTTTGTGAGCAGACCATTTTGCAAGCGGTCGCGCAACGCGGCCATTTTGACCAGTGCATCGCTATTTGCGCGCGTGCGGGCCAGTTCGGCCGCTTTGCCAAGCCCGACGATATACGGGATATTTTCCGTACCGCCGCGGCGGGCTTTTTCCTGGTGGCCGCCCATCATAAATTCGGTAAAGCGCGTGCCGCGCCGCACATATAGCGCGCCCACGCCTTTGGGTGCATTAAATTTGTGACCCGATAAAGAGAGCATATCAATTTGCGTGTTTTTTACGTCCAGCGGCATTTTGCCAATCACTTGCACGCCGTCTGTGTGAAACAATGCGCCGCGCGCTTTGGCCAGTGCCGCAATTTCTTCCACGGGAAAAATCGTACCCGTTTCATTATTAGCCCACATGACGGTAACTAGCGCCGTATCGTCGCGCAACGCGGCTTTGTACTGGTCCATATTAAAACGGCCCTGTGTGTCCACCCCGATATAATCTACCTTATATCCTTGTGACTCCAAATAATGTAGCGGATGAAAAATAGCCGGGTGTTCCACCGCCGACGTAATGATATGTTTTTTGTTGGGAAAACTGCGCACCGCGGAAAAAATAGCGGTATTGTCACTTTCGGTGGCGCAACCCGTGAAAATAATTTCATCGGCGTGCGCCGCACCGACTAAATCCGCCACCTGTTGCCGCGCCGCTTCCATAGCTTTGTGCGACTCTGCCGCCAGCGGATACATGGACGATGCGTTCCCGTATTTTTCCACAAAATACGGCTTCATCGCGTCAAACACGGCGGGCGCGACGGGCGTAGTGGCATTATTATCTAAATAAATCAGTTTCATTAAGCTTTTTCTACCGTGATATCCGGATCAATTTTTTCTTTGAGCGTGCGTTCAATAAATCCTTTGAGCGTGGCATCGGCCGCCAGACAACCGCTACACATACCGATTAAACGCACTTTAACCGTCAGTCCGTTTACGTCCACCAGCTCTACCGAGCCGCCGTCCATATTCAGTTGCGGACGGATATCTTCTTCCAACACTTTTTCAATGCGTTTAATTTTTTCCACAATCGTTAAATCCGTAAATTTTTTGTTTGTGTTATCCGTCGCAGTAGGCACCGCGCAGGAATTAACTTTATCTAAAATTTTCTGAATTTCGCCTTTACATTTGCCGCACGCGCCGCCGGCTTTGGTATAGAAAGTTACTTCTTCTACCGTCGTTAAATGATTGGTGCGGATAGCTTTAATGATGGCTTCCTCGGACACGTTGAAACAATGGCAGATGATTTTTTCGGCTTCTTGTTCAAACACGACGGGCTTGCCACCCTGACGGTAGCTTTGCACGGCCGCCTCTAAAGCTTCCATACCCATCACCGAGCAATGCATTTTTTCCGCTGGAAGTGATCCTAATTCGTCGGCGATATCTTGGTTGGTGATTTTGGACGCTTCGGTTAAGGTTTTACCTTTAATCATTTCGGTTAACACCGACGAAGATGCAATGGCACTTGCACAACCGAAGGTTTCAAATTTGGCGTCTTCAATCACTTCGGTTTCTTTATTGATTTTCAAAGTTAGTTTGAGCGCGTCGCCACAGACCAAGCTACCCACTTGTCCGGTAGCGTCGGCATTTTCAATCGCCCCCACATTGCGCGGGTGGCGGAAATGTTCCATTACTTTATCTGTATAAGCCCACATATTGGCTCCTTATGTATATTATACCACATTACCGCTAGCCCCGGTCTGCCCGGAAAGGGGTTAGTTGGTAGTAATTTAAAAAAGTAAAAACAGGCCTTGACTTGTTTTTTTTTTTTGGTATACTTCTTTTGGGCCTGGTTTGCCTAGGTAATGATTTTTGCTTCTGGCCCCTTGCACTAATGGTGCAAGGTTTTAGGATTTTTTGAGAGGAGAATGTTATGAACAAAAAAGAAACACCAAATTATGCCGTCATCCCGGACATGGCTCCGGGATCCAGTCCGTTTA
>JAGCKY010000030.1 GCA_017647245.1 Elusimicrobiaceae bacterium | reverse complement strand
CCAAAGATGCGTTCCGTTATTATGCCCGTGCATTGGCATATATGGACGACGAAAAGTATACACTGGCCGCGGCTGATTTGACCAAGGCCATTGCGCTAAAAAAGGATTATTTGGATTTTTATTTATACCGTGCGCAGGCGCAAATGGCATTGGAAAAATACGACTCTGCGATTGCAGATTATCAAAAATATCTGACAAAAAAAGCGGAAACGCCGCAAATTGCGCTGGCATTGGCCGAGGCGTATATTAAGACGTATAAATACCCGCAAGCGGAAGAAGAACTGGATTTTGTAGAGGAGCAGGACGGACAGCGGCCGGAGATTTATTTTTGGCGCGGACGTATTGAGCAAAATCAAGGCCATTTAGATGAAGCGGTTTCTTTCTACAGTAAAGCCATTAACCGCGATGGTGCGTTTGCTCCGGCGTACCGTTACCGCGCAAGTGCCTTTAAGGATATGGGGGAATTGGAAGCATCGGCGCAAGATTATACGCAGTTGGTGGCATTGCAACCCGAGCCGATTTTTTATAATCGCCGGGGGCTGGTGTATGAGGAGCTGGCCAAATGGGACGAGGCGCTAGCCGATTATAATAAAACGATAGAGCTTTCACCGCAATGGCCGATTGCCTATAATAACCGCGGGTATGTGTATTTGAAACAAGGAAAATACGCGCAGGCGAAAGCTGATTTTGAGACGGCGCTCAAATTAGATGACAGCTTGCCTACTCCGTATATTAATTTGGCGGGGCTGGCGTGGTTGCAGAAAAAGGACCGCCGCCAAGTGTTTCGCTATTTAGACAAAGCGTTAAAGCGCAATTTCAAAGATTTTGAGTCTTTATACGACGATGACCGCAAGGGTTGGATGTTTGAGGGAATAAACAACACGTCGGAATTTCGCGCCGTGATGTATAAATAATTTGTGGCAATAAGCAAATAAAACCCCGCCCGTTGCCGGGCGGGGAGGAGAAAACGAAACAGTTATTTTCAGATTAACTGCAGAGCCAACTTCATCATATTGGTAAAGCTGTTTTGGCGTTCTTCGGCGGTGGTGACGTGACCGGAAAATTCTGAATCGGAAATTGTCAAAATGGTCAGCGCGTTCACGCCCGCCGCCGCGGCATTGGCATACAACGCGGCCGATTCCATTTCCACGGCCAGTACGCCCATATCCGTCCAAGTTTTACCTACGTGAGGTATTATTTCTCCGGCACAATACATATCAGAGCTGAGTACATTACCGACGTAATATTTCAATTTTAAATTTTCGGCGGCATCCGCTGCTCTGCGCAATAGTTTATAGCTGCAGATAGGAGCATAATCGCCGGGTAGTTTGAAAAGTCTGACGTAATTGGACGTTGTGCACGCACCTTGCGCCAAGATAATATCGCCTACATCTACTTTGGCAGAGAGCGCTCCGCCTGTACCTACGCGGATTAAATTTTTACATCCGTAAAAACGAATTAATTCATGTGAATAAATGCCGATAGACGCACAACCCATTCCCGTACCCATAACGGATACAGGTTTACCCTGATATTTACCCGTAAAGCCCAGCATATTGCGCACGGAATTAACTTGCCGGACATCTGTCAAAAAGTTTTCTGCGATGAATTTGGCGCGCAACGGGTCGCCGGGCAACAAAACCGTTTCGGCAAAATCGCCTGCTTTGGCATTAATATGAGGGGTGGGAATAGTCATTTAAATCTCCTTATTACAGGTATTAGATAAATTCTAGCATAATTTAGAAAAAAGGAGAATAAAAAGAAAGCGGAAAAATATGGTGCATGGATTTTTCAAAGAAAAACGCCAAGAATTAAAAGTGTGTGTAATTTTTCAAAATAAAACAGCCTGTTTCTAGGCGCAGGCGACCGAGTGTACACTGTGAAAGGGCGGAGCCCGAGGTGTCCGAGGGAGCCGGCAACAACGAAACAGACTGTTTTAGGAAGAAAAAAATCGGGGCGACTGGATTTGAACCAGCGACCTCACGGTCCCGAACCGTGCGCGCTACCAACTGCGCTACGCCCCGTAAAAACGGTATTACATCAATAAATGGTCGGGGAAGCGGGAATCGAACCCGCGGTCTCTCGCACCCCAAGCGAGCACTCTACCACTGAGCCATTCCCCGGAAAAATTGTCAATGTGTGCTACAGCTACCTATATATTTTAGCATTCTTTGAGCAGTTGGGAAAGGGTTTCTTTGATTTCCGTCAGAAATTTTACGTCTGCAGAAGTTCTTTTTTCGCCGTCTTTGAGCACAAATGTGTTTTTCAGTAGTTGCTTTTTGGCACCCTCTAATGTGAGGCGGTGTTTATAAATCAAATCCTTGATTTTCAGAATAGAATAAACGTCCGCTTTGGTATAGCGGCGGTGGCCGCTTTCCAGGCGAATCGGTTTAATCAAGCCAAATTCGGCTTCCCAATAGCGAATAGAGTATTCCGGCACGCCGGTAATGCGTTTGACGTCGCCGATGCTGAAATAATCCTTCTGTTCAATTTTCTCTAAGCTCATACATTTATTATAGCAAAAGCGAATATTTTATTCGCAAATAGTAATAATTTTATTACTGGGTAGTAATGTTTTGTTGTTTATTGGATAGGGAAATATGTTGCAAAATACCCCTTGACTTGTTTTTTTTTTTTGGTACGATATGGGGGTACGTGACATCAAAACAAAAGGAGAGGTTATGAAAAATCGTGCATTCACGCTAATAGAGCTGTTAGTAGTTGTTCTAATTATAGGTATCCTAGCCGCTATTGCTTTGCCTCAATATCAAAAGGCGGTTTTGAAAGCCAGATTACATACGGGCATTCCCTTGGTAGAAAGTTTATATCAAGCCCAACAAGCATATAAGCTAGCCAATGGAGAATTTGCAACAGACATAGATGAACTGGATATTGGTGTCCCGTTGGATAGTTCTTGCGAGAAAACGGAAAAAACGGGTGTTTCCAAGTACAATTGTAATTATGGCTATATAGGGCTGTCAGACAATTTTTCTAATGTCCAATATGCAACAAAAGATGGTACGATAGCATATTTACACTATCTTACGGATTTTGATAAGAACGACTTGGAGCGAAAAGCAGGAGAGGTTTGGTGTTTTGCTAAAGCAAGCGATCAAGTCGCCAATGATGTATGTAAAAATATGGGGGGGACATTTGGAAATAGCTCTCCTACCTCCTGGACGAGATATAAAATCAGATAGTTTATTTATTGATCAAACAAAATCCCCGGCGCAGACCGGGGATTTTTTGTGCTTTTTCCGTCGGCAAATATCAATAATAAAAAAGCTTGACTTGTTTTTTTTTTTTAGTACCATTTTACATGTAGGGATATTAAAACAAAAGGAGCGCTTATGAAAAATCAAGCATTCACGCTAATAGAGTTATTAGTAGTCGTTTTAATTATTGGTATACTGGCGGCCATAGCATTACCACAATATCAGGTAGCGGTGGATAAAAGCCGTTATTCAACAATGATGCCTTATGTACGAGCATTGTATGATGCTCAAGAATTACACCGCTTGGAAACGGGAAGTTATAGTACCAATTTTGATGAGCTGGTTATTAACTACCCGGAAGGTACCCCGTTGGATAGTTCCAACCGGCCGATTTTGGGCTCTATGCGCCTAGAAACAAACGGCTTGTATGCCACGGGACATTATATAGATTCAAATAAAAATGTAATTGCTTCTTATGGCAGATATTTCCCCACGATTACGTATAAATTTGGCTCTATACCGGCCGCCGGTAAAAGAACGTGTATATCTTACGGAAGTTATTTAACCCGAGGCGATAAGATTTGTAAATCATTGGGCGGTACTATTATGGCAGAAGGATATAATTGCGGTGTTACTTGTAATGTTTACGAATTACCTTAATAAAAAATCCCCGGTGTAAACCGGGGATTTTTTCTGTCTGTAAAACTTATCCGAATATCAAAACTTTAATCCAGTAAGCCAGCGCCGCAATTAAGGCAGAGGCCGGAATGGTAATAAACCAAGCCCAAATAATGCGGTTGGCCACACTCCAATGTACGCTGGACAAGCGGCGCAAAGAGCCAATACCCACAATCGCGCCCGTAATCGTGTGCGTTGTGCTGACCGGAATGCCGAGGAAAGACGCGGTCAAAATAGAAATGGCCGAGCCGGATTCGGCGCAGAACGCGTCCACCGGGCGCAAGCGGGTAATCTTCTGCCCCATGGTTTTCACAATGCGCCAGCCGCCCGACAGCGTGCCCAGCGCAATCGCGCCTTGGCACAAAAGCACCACGCTTAAAGGAATAATAAATTCACCCTGCGCTACTTTTTGCAGTTCTTCATAGGAGAGGAAAAAGTCGCGTATCGGAGCCGCTTGCGCGGTAGCCACGCCGCCAAGCAAAAGCATACTGATGATACCCATGGTCTTTTGCGCATCGTTTCCGCCATAAGACAAGCTATACGCAGAGGCAGATAAAAGTTCCAATTTGCGGAAAATTTTATCTACTTTGTATGGGTTTACGCGGCGAAATGCATTAAATACCACCGTGCCGATAAAGCCCGCGAGCAAAAAGCCCAAGAGGGGGGAAATAAAGATAAACAGAACGGTTTTTAAAATGCCGCCCGCCACCAATGCTTTCACGCCGCCTTTGACTAACCCCGCGCCGATTAATCCGCCGATGAGCGCATGTGAAGAACTGCTGGGCAACCCAAACCACCACGTCAGCAAATTCCACGCGCACGCGCCGATAAGCGCGCCGAACACCAAATTGGTATCTACCACATTGATGTCCACAATGCCGCTACCGACGGTCATGGCGACGCCCGTGTGAAAAACCAAAAACGCGATGAAGATAAAAAACGCCGCCCAAATGACCGCAATGCGCGGCGAAAGCACGCGCGTGGAAATCACGGTAGATACGGAGTTGGCCGCATCGTGAAATCCGTTGAGGTAATCAAAAAACAGCGCTAAAATAATCAGCAGAATAATCCACGTCATATTAGTTGTTCTTTACTAAAATGGATTCAATCACAGCGGCTGTGTGCTCGCAGAAATCTACCGCGTTTTCTGCTTCTTCGTACAGTTCCTTGTGTTTGATAATAGCGATGGGGTCTTTTTCTTTTTCAAACAAAGAGGAAATCGCCTCGTCGCGTACCACGTCGGCTTCATTTTCCAAGCGGTTAATTTCCACGCATTGCATCAGGGTTTCCTTCATAGATTTTTTGTTGCGCAAGGTGTTGATCGCTTTTTGTAAAGATTTGGTCGCGCGGGCCAAAATGTCGGCCAATTTTTTGGACGGTTCCGACGGATTGGTGATTTTATACAAAGCAAAGCGGTTGGTAATCATATACATGGCGTCCAAAATATCGTCCATGTGATTGGCCAGCGCCATAATATCTTCGCGATCAAAAGGCGTGATAAACGTTTCGTTTAACGTATTGATGACGGTGTGGGTCAGTTCGTCTCCGTAGTGTTCTTTCTCGTGCATGGCGCGTACATTTTCGGGGGTAAAAGCGCCCTCATCAATAATCTTTTTATAGAAGTCAGCCGACAGCACCAGATTTTCGGCTTGTTTGTCAAACAGATCAAAAAACTTTACTTCTTTCGGAATTAACATTTTTATTCTCCTATGTTCTACAAAAAACCCCGCGGCCAATCAGGCACACGGGGGAAAATCAATTCTTCACAATTCCTTCAGGCAAATTCACGGCAGCATTTAACAGGAACGGTTTCTTTTTAATTTCCTCTTTAAAGGCTTCGTCGCGCAGCGTGTTGCGGTATTCTTTGTCCTGGAAGATATAATGAAATTTGGAATAGACATCATACGTGCCGGCTTTAATGGCTACGATGTCTTGCACACCTACGATTTCCTCATCGGTAGGCACGACAAATACTTTTACTTTGGACTCCGGCGCGGAAATACAACTTTCGGCATTTTTCGTCACAGCGTCCATATTCTTTTGGCTGTCTATTACAATGCCGTAATTTTCCAGCCCTTCTAAAGCTTTGCCGCGCAAAATGGGGCTTCTTTCGCCGGCACCCGCGGTAAATACAATCGCGTCCACATGGCCTAAAGCCGCCATATAAGAGCCGATGTATTTTTTAATGCGGTACGCTTCCATGTTCATGGCAAGTTTGCAAAGCTCGTCGCCTTTTTTGGCATTTTCCACAATGTCGCGGCGGTCCGCAAACCGTCCGCCCGTAATGGCTTTTACGCCGCTTTCACGGTTTAAAATGCGGTACATTTCGGCCGGGGGCATATTGAGTTTATCCATCATGTGAAAGCAAATAGACGGGTCAATATCGCCACTGCGTGTACCCATAATTAAACCTTCCAGCGGAGTCAGCCCCATGCTGGTATCAAAGCATTGTCCGTGTTTAACGGCGGTGCAGCTTGCACCGTTGCCGATATGGCAGACGATAGAATTTACATCGTCTACATCTCTGCCAAGCAGCACAGCTGCGCGGCGGGAACAATACAAAGCCGACGTGCCGTGTGCCCCGAAGCGGCGCATGGAGTATTTGGTATACCATTCGCGCGGCAATGCGTACATATAGGCAAAATCGGGCATAGTCTGGTGAAACGCGGTATCCATGACGCACACGTGTAACACATTGGGCAAAATGGATTGCGCGGCTTCAATACCCATAATATGTGCGGGATTGTGCAGGGGGGCTAAATCGGAAATATCTTTGAGCTCTTGTACCACTTCTTTGGTAGCTTCCACAGATTTAGTAAATTTACCGCCGTGCACGATGCGGTGGCCTACTGCGGAAATCATATTGACGTTTTCAATTACGCCCTGCTCTTTACTGGTTAAGGTGCTGATGACTAAATTGATAGCATCTTTGTGATTTTTGCAATCTTGTTTAAGTTCATAAGCGGGAAAGCCCGGGCGCTCGTGTGTAATAAAAGAACCTTCAATGCCGATGCGTTCCACACCGCCGGCGGCCAAACTGCGTTTTTTATCCCAATCGTACACGCTGTATTTAACGGAAGAACTGCCGCAATTTAAGAAAAGTATAATCATGTCATCCTCTGTCTAAAAAATAAAAGTAAATCACTCCTTATATATTGTAACAAATTACGTGCCGCGCGCGTGTAAAAAGAGCGGGACAGGGGGGAATTTAGTAAAATATAAGCAGGAGGGCGTATGAAAAAACTAATTTTACTGACGATGATTTGTTTGATAGCAGGGGTTGCCCAGGCGGAAGTACCGTTGACAGGAAAAGGCGAAATTGAGGATATTGCGGGCGTGCCGGGCAAGCGTGCTTATTCCGGGGACGGTAGTGATGCGCTTAAAGCCCATTTTGCCAGTCCTATGGGTATTGCCGAGGACCGCTGGCACAATATTTATATCGCCGATACGCTCAATCACCGCGTGCGCCGCGTGGACGTGCGTAGCGGGTTTGTAGATACATTAGCAGGTATAGACCGTAGCGGATTTTTTAATGACGGCGGCCACGCCGATATGGCTTCTCTGAAAGGGCCGACCGCGTTGGTTTTTGATAAATTTGGTAATTTGTTTATTGCAGATACAGGTAATAACCGTATCCGCATGGTGACGCCGAAAGGATATATTTATACCGTGGCGGGAGACGGACGGCGCGGCTATAACGGCGAAGGAACTAAAGCAACCGCAAGTCCCTTAAACAGCCCGATGGGGCTAGCCATTTCTCCGACGGGAGAAATTTATATCGCCGATACGGGCAATAACCGCATCCGCCGCATTAACCGCAGTACGGGTCTATTGGAAACCGTAGTTGGTACAGGTATTCCGGGCGACGACGGCGATGACGGGTTAGCGGCCGATGCACAACTTAATAAACCCACCGCGATTTTATTTGATAAACACGGTAATTTATTTATTGCCGATACGCGCAATCACAAAATCCGTTTTGTGGACCACAAGAGCAAGCGTATTTTCACCATCGCTGGCGATGGTACGGAAGGTTATAAAGGCGATAACGACGGCCGTAGCCGCGACGCTTGGTTTAATGATCCTACCGGGTTAGCCATAGACCGTTTGGGCCGCATTTATGTATCGGATACCGACAATCAACGCATTCGCCGCATTACCATTGATGTACCGCGGCGCAAAAGCTATGTGGAAACCGTGGTAGGCAACGGCGTGCGCGGATATAATGGTGATGATATGGATTCTTGGGATGTCTATTTGGCTTATCCGGGCGCGATGTATATTTCGGATTGGGATATGTTGTATTTTGTAGACGTGGGGAACAATGTAATCCGTCGCGTGCAAGATATTTCCAAGGTCTATCCGCCCACCAGCTATTCGTCTTACGGACAGCCGGCAGAAGAAACAGACAGCCGCACTTTTTATGAGGTGCTTTTCAAGCCGCAAATGGAAGCTATGCAGATGGAAAAATAAATAATTTATGGACAGAACACCCCGCTTTTCCGGCGGGGTTTTCTTTTTGAAAAAATAGGGCTTGACTTGT
>JAGCKY010000029.1 GCA_017647245.1 Elusimicrobiaceae bacterium | reverse complement strand
ATCACGCCACACAAAGAAACGACGGTTATAAAATAAAATCGCGCAAATATAATAGGTCAGCAGTAAGCGCCAAAAAATAATCATTTTGTCTCCTTGGGCAAGCATAAAGTAAAGCGGCTGCCTTGCCCCGGCACCGATTCAACAGTTAATTCCCCGCCGTGTGCGCGCGCTAATTGACGGCTGATAAACAGCCCCAGCCCATACCCTTCGGCCCGGCCGTCCACCTGCTGGAACTTTTCAAAAATATGCAGGCATTGTTCCTCGGTCAAACCAATACCGCTGTCTTGCACGCAGATTGAAATTTCATTTTCATTTTCTTGCGCAGTTACCCGCACAAAACCCTGCTCGGTATATTTGACCGCGTTAGACACTAAATTACTGATAATACGCCGCAGTAATTTCGGATCTGCGTATGCGTGTAAACCCGCAGGGATTTCTTCGGTAAGCTCCAAATTTTTCTCTTGTGCGGCCGGACGTTGCGTATTGAGTACGCTTTGCACCAGCGGGGATATTTCCACTTGCTCGCGCCGCGGCAATTCTACCCCTGCTTCCACGCGAGATACCGCCAACACATCTTCCAAAAGCGAAGACAAATTACGCGCCGCATCGGCCATGCGTGCCAAATAATCCTGCCTTTCTTCCTCGCTGACTTGGCCGCTGGATAAGATATAAATATATCCTTGCAAACCCAAAAGCGGCGCGCGCAAATCATGCGCTACCGCACGGAAGATTTGCTCTTTCATTTCACTGACCTGATTTTTAAGCTGCAAGGTCTGATAATCTTTCAAATCGGCCGTCATTTTGTTAAAGGAACAAATTAACTCTTTAAATTCATCCCAGTCTATATCTTCCTTTATACGGTAATCCAAATTGCCCCGGCTGACTTCTTGCGCCCCTTTCATCAGGCGCGCAATGGGCTCGGCCAGACTGCGTGCAAAACCATGCGCGGCAAAATAAGCCAGCATGGCAATTGCCAATATAAAAAGTAAAATAACCGCGCTGGATAAATACAAACTGCGCATAGCTTCTTGCTTGGGTTGCAACACAACGACGTACACTCCCAGTCGCGGCTGGGATGATACCGCCCCGACCAGCGTTCCCTCTTGGCCCGAAATGGACGTAATAATCGGAGATTTCTGCCCAAAGCGGCTGACGAGTTGCCCCGCGCTGACACCGGGATTCCATTGATAAGGTCCGGTATAAATTTGGCCTTCGGGCGTGACTAAAAACACTTGACCCGTACGCCCGATGCGCATTTGCGCCAAGCGCTCTGCCAAATCGCTCATCGCTTCGCGTCCGTATAAAATGTATCCTTCGTTTAGCGGATACACAAATTCCAAAGAAGGCGTCGCACCGTCGGCATCAGTCAGACGCGCCAAAAGGCGGCTCTGGTCTAAATTTGCTTGCAATAAATCATCCCCCGTTAAAGCCGGGTTGGTTTCAGCCCCTTGCAATATGCGCGCCAGTTCCGTCCCGTCCGGACTAATGACCGCTAATAGACGCATATCCGGATAATTTTTGACCGCTTGTTTCAAAATGCTTTCCGTTTGCGCACCGTCCGGTAAAACAGCGTTAATATCCGCGGCAAAATGGATTTGCGTTTTGAGCGTTTCCATATAATACGGCAGCTCGGAAGACACCACCTCCGCCAAATTATAATGTGCTTCCAGCACGTTTGTTTTTTGGCGGTTTTGATAATAGGCCAGTAGCAGTGCCATGGGAATTAACGGCAACAGCACTACTGTGATAAATAATCTGAAAAGTTTTGAGAATATAGACATACCTAATCTTATTATAGCAAAAGCCATATTGTGCGCGGCAGACATTTAAGCATGAAATAAAGAGTTAAAAATAGGGCTTGACTTGTTTTTTTTTTTTGGTATACTCTTTTTGGGGCTGGTTTGCCTAGGTAATGATTTTTGCTTCTGGCCCCTTGCGCCATAGGTGCAAGGTTTTGAAAATTTTTTATCCTGCCTCGTCACCCCGCCAAGTCTTTATGCGGGGTATAGGCAGGAAAGGAACAACCTCATATCCCGCATAGAAACACTGCGGGATGACCCATAAAGGAGAATGTTATGAAGAAAAAAGAAACACCAAATTATGCCGTCATCCCGGACATGGCTCCGGGATCCAGTCCGTTTATAAGGAAACACAACTTTTATAAAAACCTGGATTCCGTGTCCACGCACGGAATGACGACAAAAACAAAGGCATTTACGTTGATTGAATTATTGGTCGTAGTTTTAATCATCGGCATTTTAACCGCTATTGCCCTGCCGCAATATCAAAAGGCGGCAGAGAGAAGTCAATCTTCCCAAGCCGTTACCATGCTAAAATCTGTATATCAAGCCGCGCAAGAATATTATTTGGCAAACGGCACATGGCCGACTTCTTTTGCCGATTTATCCGTTGCCCCACCGTGGGCAGGAGAAACAAAGTGGTACAACAACACAGAAGTGAAAAATGTTTTATCAAACGATAATTGGTCATTGCAAATGATTAATGCTATCAATTTGTCTGGACTCAATATCGGCCGTGTATCAGGCCCTTACACCGGCGGCGGTTTTGCGATATGGAATGAATACACCACTCGGACTATGCCCCTTAATACGATTGTTTGTGCCGAAAAAATAGCAGATATAGAAACCCCCGGGGATTATTGCCAAAAAGTAATGCAGGCCGGAAAGTTGATCACCAACGGCAAAACACTGCGCTACTACAAAATGCCGTAAAAAAATCCCTCTGTTTAGAGGGATTTGTTACGGAAATCTATTTTATTTCTCTTTGGCTTTTTTGATGCCGTCTACCACTTTGGGAAGTAGCGTGCGGGCATCGCCCACAAAGCCATATTTGCAGAGGTTGAAAATAGGCGCGTTGGCATCTTTGTTAATGCCGATAATCACGTCGCTATGTTCCACGCCTACCGTATGCTGTACCGCGCCGGAAATACCCGCCGCGATATATAGTTTAGCGGCAATGTTTACACCGGATTGACCGATTTGTTTCTCCTTAGGTTGCAAACCCATATCAATCGCCGCGCGCGAGGCACCAACTGCACCGCCCAGTTCCGTGGCCAACTCGTCCAACACCGCAAAACCCGCCGCGTCTTTCATACCGCGGCCGCCGGCACTGACCACTTCGGCCTCGGCTAATTTTTCCAGCTCGGTTACTTCGTCAAAATGCTTGCTGATAATGCGCACTTTGCCCGCCTCGGCAGGCACGCCGATCGGCTCGCTGATAATTTTGGCCATGACACCCGGGCGCGTAATGGCTTTTTTAAACACATTAGGCCGAACAGTCGCCATTTGCGGGCGGAAATCGGGGCATTTGATATCGGCCAAAATGTTTCCGCCAAAAGCCGGGCGTGTGGAAATCACCAGCCCGTCTACCACAGACAAATTT
>JAGCKY010000028.1 GCA_017647245.1 Elusimicrobiaceae bacterium | reverse complement strand
TGGCAACGGAAAAACGACATTATATCCCGCATAAAGACACTGCGGGATGACGGCGCAGAGAGTCGTGCCCCGCCCGCGAAGCGATTGTACGTCAGTTATTCTGATTTTTCAAATTCACAATTAGTTTGCGGGATGTAGTCGGCCGCAGAGGCGTAATGATAGTTACGTCAAGGCCGAGAGACCGCAAAATAATGGGAATTTGGAAAATTGTTGAGCGGAAAAAGGACAGGGCGGAAAAAATGTTATTTTTCCCGCCCTGCCGTAATCGTTCCAACTGAAAAAGCTCCTCATCCCACTCAACACCTACGCGCGCGAATATGTTACAATATACCCAACACAGGAGCCGCTCATGCCACCCAACATACTGGTCATTAATCCGGGTTCTACGTCTGATGACATCGGTTTTTACCGGGGTGATACCCCTGTCTTTGAAGCGACTGTGCGCTATTCCCCCGCCGATTTGGCCCCATACGAAGGCAAAAATGTTACTGAGCAATTGCCGCTACGGAAACAAACCATTTTAAATTATTTGCAAAACCACCAAGTAGCTTTAAGCGAAATTAATGCCGTTATCGGCCGCGGCGGGTTTATCCGCTCGGTAGAGGGCGGTGTGTACGAAGTAAACGACCAAATGATTTCTGATTTGGAAACCGGCCGCTACGGCGGAATCCACGCGTGCAATTTAGGCGGTATTTTGGCGCGCGAAATTGCCAAATTAGCCGGTTGTCCCAGCTACATCACCAATCCGGTAGTCATTGACGAAATGCAACCCATTGCGCGTTACAGCGGCATGCCGGGCAACCCGCGCATTTCCATTTTTCATGCACTCAGCCAAAAGCGTGTGGCGCAACTCATTGCTGAAAAATCAGGCCGCACCTATGAAGAGGTAAACTGCATTGTGGCCCATGGCGGTGGTGGTGCGTCCGTCGGCGCGCACCGTAAGGGCAAAGTTGTAGACGTCAGCCACGGCTATGAGGGCGACGGCATTATGACCCCGCAACGCAGCGGCGCCGTTCCCTGCACGCCGCTAGTTAAAATGTGTTTTTCGGGCAAATACACAGAAGAAGAAATCCGCCTGATGCTACGCGGCAAAGGCGGGCTGGTGGCCTATACGGGTACGTACGATATTAAAGATTTAGAAGAATTTATTAAAACCGGTAAAAAAAGCGCGGGCTCTTTAATTACCTGCACGCAAGCGCAAGCCAAAGAAGCATTAGACGCCATGATTTACCGCATGGCCAAAGAAATCGGCGCGATGGCCGTCGTACTGGAAGGTAAAGTGGATTTTATTGCGCTGACTGGCGGACAAATGCACAGCAAATATATTCCGCACGAAATCGGGCGGCAGGTGGGTTGGATTGCGCCGATTTATGTGTTCCCGGGCAGTGAAGAAAAAGACGCCTTGCGCGATGGCGCACGCCGGGCACTTGAAAACCCCTCTATAGTAAAACATTATTCGTAAGGAGATAAATATGAAGTTCAAAAGTTTTGAAGACCTGATTAGTCAGGTAAAAGGAAAATCAAACCGCGTGGTAGTACCCGGCGCTAACAATTCTGAAGCATTGCAAGCCATTAAAATGGCAGATGACAACGGCCTCATCTCCCACGGTATTTTGATTGGCCCAATTGCCCAAGTAAAAGAAATGGTGGCAAAAATCGGTCTGCCGGAAAATAAATTTGAGTTTATTGACTGTGAAGATGTGCCGACTATGTGCAAACTAGCTGTAGACCAAATTTTGGCAGGCAAAGGCGACTTCTTAATCAAGGGTCTTGTGGACACCAAATACTACATGAAAGCTATTTTGAATAAAGAAGCCCACCTCGTACCGGAAGGGGCATTATTGTCGCACTTTGTGCTTTACAGCACGCCGAAATACCTCAAACCGTTTGCGGTAACCGACAGCGCTGTGGTGATTGCTCCGACGTTAGAGCAAAAAGCAAAAATTATTCAAAATGCCGTCAACACCATGCACAAATTGGGTTTGGAAAATCCGAAAGTAGCTTGCGTGTGCCCGGTAGAAAAAGTCAATGAAAAAATCCCCAGCACCGTAGACGCCGCCGCGCTCGCGCAAATGAACGCGGAAGGCAAAATCACGGGTTGTGTGGTGGAAGGTCCGTATGATTTTTACATTTCCATGTCTGCCCAACGCGCGGCCGAAAAAGGCATTACCGGCAAACAAGTGGCCGGTGATGCGGATATTTTGATGCTGCCAGATTTGGACGCCGCCAACCCGCTGTACAAGGCACTTGCTTTCTTTGGCGATCACATGGAAGCGGCGGCCATTTTAGTCGGGCCGAAAATCCCGGTCATCTTGCCGTCTCGTGCCGATGACCCGAAAGTAAAGCTTAACGCCATTGCGCTTTGCTCTTTCTTAAAAGACCAAAAGTAAAATAATAGGCGGCCGGAGTAATCCGGCCGCCCAACTGTTATGCATAAAAAATTGATTACTTTTTTAAACCAGCACTACCGCCGCTACCACGATGTATTATTTTACATCTTCACGCTGGCTGTCATTTTGATAGCCACCGCGGCGGCCTTGCACATCAGCGAGCAAAAACAACAACAAAACTTGCTCAACTCGCGTAAAAAAGAAATCAATTTAATTCAGTTTACCGTTAAAGAAAAACCCATTTATATCGCCCTGCAAGAAGTCGGCATGGACAACAAGCAAGTGCTGGAAATCGTAGAAAAATTAAATTCCGTAGTAGACACGCGCAAATTGCAAAACACAGACAGCTATTCCATTTCCACTACTGCGGATAATCGGTTTGCTATGTTGCTACTGAACAAAGGGTTGTCGCATTATTACGTGGCCGATGTGGACGGACAATTATTGGTGGGTGTATCGGATACCGAAATCAAAACCCGCGTCAAAAGTACCGCGGGCAAAATCAAGGGCTCGCTGTTTCAGTCTATGCTTAAAGATGATGTAACCGTCCCGCTGATTATGGATTTGACCGATGCGTTTTCGTGGAACATTGACTTTAACACCGAAACGCGCAACGGCGATGAGTTTGCCGCCGTGTGGGAAGAACATTAT
>JAGCKY010000027.1 GCA_017647245.1 Elusimicrobiaceae bacterium | reverse complement strand
TTCCAATTTGACGCGTTCGTCATTGGGCTTAGAGTACCAGCGGTAATTGGGGTAAATCAACGCCAGAGAGCCCAAGAGTACTACAATAATTACAATCCATTTAATGGCCAGTGATTTGGACATTAGTTGGCTCCTCCTTGTTTAGTAACGGGCGTGGCGTCAGAAATAAACCCAACGATACCCGATTTCAAAATGGTGATTTTTACGCCTTCGGCAATTTTTACTTCCAGGGTATTATCTTTAAAACCGACTACGGTACCGACAATTCCACCCGGGATAATAACCTGATCGCCTTTTTGCAAAGCGGCGATTTTGGCTTGACGCTGTTCCTCGCGTTTTTTCTGCCCGCGGCCGGACATCAGCATAAAGATAATAGCAGCGGCGAAAAAGAGCATTAGAAACATATTTGCTCCTCCGCCTTGTGCGGCAGTATTCATACTTCCTCCTAAAATGAAAATATATTAATACCTCTAAATTTTAGCATATTTTGCGGAGCGCTTGCGACGGGTCTTTTTGGGCTTTTGGAAGGGCTGTAAAAAAAGGCAAAAATAGGGCTTGACTTGTTTTTTTTTTTTGGTACAATAGCAAAAGTAGGGACACCAAAACAAAAGGAGACGTTATGAAAAATCAAGCCTTCACGCTTATAGAGTTGTTAGTCGTTGTTTTAATCATTGGTATACTGGCGGCCATTGCCTTGCCGCAGTATCAAAAGGCAGTTGTAAAAGCACAGCTAATAAAATATATTCAATATGCAACCTCAATTGATCGTGCTAATGAACTGTATCATTTGGCAAATGACAAATATACCGAAGATGTGCGCGATTTGGATATAGATATTACGGGAGGTGCTACAGAATTTAAGAGGGGTGGATTTACAGCTAGGGAAAGTAATGTGTCTGCTTATTATGCGGACGGTAGCAGTTGCGGTCCTGACTATTCCGGCGGCGGGGCGTGTATGACTTTTGTGTTTGGAAACGATAAAGAAAAGCGGATTTATATTTACAGCCATAGCCAGAAAGGGATATTGCGGTGTAAGGGGTATAATGATTGGGGAAGCTCTGTGTGCCGATCCATGGCGGTAAATCCCAATCAAACAGCGGAATCAGGATACCCAACATATGACCTTAATTTCTAATCCACCCAAAAGGTGCGCATCAAATCAAGCAGTTTTTTATCAGACGGGCGGCGGGAAGTAAGCGGAAAAACCTGCCGCTCGTTTTGCGTGGTCACCACCGCATAGTCTTCCTTAATATCAAACACACTGCGCGCCGCACCTTGCTGAAATAAACTGTGCCCGAAAAATCCCTTTTGTTGGGGTAAGTTGAGTAAATCTAGTACGGTGGGAGCCACATCTAATTGGCTGGCAAGCCCGTCAATCACAAGCGGTTTTTGCAGTGCCGGAACGGTAATTATCGCAAACGGAATACGGTCAAACACCGGGTCAAACGGTTTAAACAAGCCCGGCGTTACCATATTGGAAAAAGACGGGTGATCTCCGGTGACGATAATGAGTGTGTGCTCGTCCAGCAAATTCTTTGCGCGCAGATGTTGAAGAAAACGCTCAATGTCCTGCCCGGTGCGCGCAAACGCTCTAGGCAGCGTGGGCGTATCGTAAAATTGCGCATCAATTTCTTCATATTCTTGGTCCAAATAATCCAAGCGACCCAGCGGTACATGCGTATCTACCGTCAGCAAAGTCAAAAAAGTTTTTTCGTTTTTGTGTTCCTGCAAATAATTTTCCGCATAGTCAAATAGCTTGCGATCTAAGAGACCCCACCAAGTCAGATATTTTTGATATTCGGATTTATCTTCAAAGTAATTCCACCCGCGCACGACGTCAAAACCCGCCTGGTGAAAGAGCTCGTTTTCCTGCATATAATCTTCATGCGCGCCGCGCACAAAGGCCGTGTGAAATCCCGCTTTTTTGAGTTCTTTGACGAAAGAAAGCGGATAATTATTTTGAAAACTCAGTTCCGCATACGGGTGAGACGAAAAAATCACAGAAAGCCCATACAAGGTGGAAAGCGTAACGGTTTGTAAGGTGTCCGACGGATATTTTTCAAACAACGTATCATAAGGTTGGCCCGCGGCGGGGGGGATATTTTTGTTAAAACGGTGCATATACTTGGCGGATAATGATTCCGTGGCAATCAAAATCACACGTGTGTAATTTTTGCCGATGCCCGTATTTTTGGCGGTGAACACATTATATTCTTTGGCGGTGGCGGCGATGTCGGCGGGCAACTCTTTTGCAATAATAGCCGTCGGGTGTTTGGCGGTCATCGCGTTAAACAAATACACAGGTAAAGGGGGGAGAAAATACCGCGCAAAAAAATCATTGGGCTTTGATAAAAGTACAAACGGATTTACAAAAATCAAAAATGCGAGCACGCAGGTGCACAGCCCCGCTTGTTTGGCGGCTTGTTTGCGCGCCAACGGGGTAAACCATTTTTTCAAAATCACGCCGCAGAAAAGCGCCAACCCCGCAAAATAAGACAACAAGCGCCAGTCGGTCATAAAGGCATAATCACCGCCTTGCAATGTGTCAAAATACTTTGCGCCGAAGCGTTCCTTAAAATATAAAAGGAGCACAAAATCGGCGGTCATTGTGAAATAATAAAGGAACAACAAAACACCCAAAAACCATTTATTTTTCAGGCCCAGTATATTTAATAAGGAAAGGCACAGCCCCAAAAACGCAAATTCTGCGATGAGCTTTACGGACAGCGTAACGGCCCACGCCACGGGGGAAGTGACTTGCACTTGCACGAGCCCGAACGCGGTGACCGCCACGGCGGGCAAAGACGCCACCAATAGAAATTTCCAATTAGCAGTAATCGGGGATAAAAAAGAAAAAATGCGTTTCATATATTCGGCAAGGCCGCACCCTAATTTGATATACTTTATTATATAAATTTAAACGGCTTGCCCGCTGTGAACAATTTGAGGTTATTTATGGAAAATAATGAACTGGAAACCAAACGGCACTCGTGCGCGCACATTATGGCGGCGGCGGTGCAACAACTCTTCCCCGGTACCAAGCTGGGTATCGGCCCTGCCATTGAAAATGGTTTTTATTATGACTTTGACTGTCCGCACGCTTTCACGCCGGAAGATTTGAAAACCATTGAAACGAAAATGAAAGAGCTTATCAAAGCGCGCATTCCCTTTGAGCGCAAAGAAATGAGCAAGGCGGACGCGCGGAAATTTTTTGAGTCTCGCGGCGAAACCTATAAACTAGAGCTGTTGGAAGAATTGGAAGACGGCCAAATTTCCGTTTACCTCACGGGTGATTATGCCGATTTGTGCCGCGGCCCGCATATTGAGCACACGGGCAAAATCAATAATTTCAAACTGTCTGCGATTGCCGGAGCGTATTGGCGCGGCGACGAAAAACGCCCGATGCTCCAGCGCATTTACGGGTTGAGTTTTAATTCTAAAGATGAACTCAATGCCTATGTCAAACAGCAGGAAGAAGCCGCCAAGCGCGACCACCGCAAATTAGGCCCGGAGTTGGATTTATTCAGCATTAATGACCATGTCGGGCCGGGGCTGATTTTGATGCACCCTAAAGGCGGCATGCTACGCAAAGTGTTGGAAGATTGGATTAAAGACCAAAACTTAAAACGCGGCTATGACCTTGTGGTCAGCCCGCATATTGCGCGCCTGCATTTATTTGAAATCAGCGGTCACGCCGGATTTTACAAAGACAGTATGTTTCACCCCATGGAAGTAGACAATGAGGCCTATCAAATTAAGCCGATGAACTGTCCGTTCCATGTGGAAATTTACAAAGCTCATTTGCGCTCGTACCGCGATTTGCCGTTGCGCTTTTCCGAGTTAGGAACGGTGTACCGCTATGAGCGGTCCGGGGCTTTGCACGGTATGCTGCGCGTGCGCGGATTTACGCAAGATGATGCGCACATTTTCTGCACGCCCGAACAAGTGGAAGACGAAGTCAAACAGGCATTTGAATATGCCATGCACATTTTCAAAACGTTCGGATTTGAAAAATATGCGGTGGAACTTTCCACGCGCGATCCGGAGCACCCGGAGCATTTCACCGGCGATGTAAAAGAGTGGGAACGCGCCGAAAACGCGCTTAAACAC
>JAGCKY010000026.1 GCA_017647245.1 Elusimicrobiaceae bacterium | reverse complement strand
TCCTTGAACAAAAAAGCCCCCGGTTTTCAAACCGGGGGCTTTAAATTATACAACCGCGTTTATTTGTTGACAATTTCCAATTCTACGCGGCGGTTTTGGGCGCGGCCTTCTTTGGTTTTATTGGTAGCAACCGGGTGGGAAGCACCATAGCCAATGAAGGAAACGTTTTCCGCGGCTACACCGTTTTTTACCAGTTGCATAGCAACGGCTTGGGCACGGCGTTGAGACAAGTCCACGTTATACGCCGGGTTACCCAAAGAGTCCGTATAACCTTTTACAACCACTTTGCTATCCGGATATTTTTTCAAGATAGTAGCGGTTGTGTTGATATCGCTTTTGGATACGTTTTCAATGACCGCGCTGTTGTGACCGAAGTGAATCGGTTCTTTGTATTGCAAAGAAACTCTGTTTCCTTGGGTTTTGGTCGTTCCGACGGCAGCCAAAGCGCTGGATTGTTCAGCCGCTTTCACTTGGGCGGTTTTTACCGGGGCCGGGGGTAGCGGTTTGGCGGCTACCGGCATCGGTTTATGGGCCTTGGGATGACCTTTATGGCATTTGCAAGATTTGTTGTGTTTGCAGCCATAGTAATTACCGCGCTCGCATTGTTGTTGGCAGGCGGCTTTGCGGCAAGGTTTGCCGGTGGTTTTTCTTTCGCAATGGCACGCCGCTAAACACAGGGCTACCACGCATAATAGAGCTACTTTTTTCACGTTTGCCTCCTAAAATTTCTCCGCTAAAACAGCACGGAGATTTTGCAAATTAGTTTTCCGGGTATGGAAATTCAATTTCCACCCGACGGTTTTGTTGGCGTCCTTCTGCTGTTTGGTTAGACGCTATGGGCTTTTCCGAGCCATATCCCACCGCTGTAATGTGATCTCTGGGAACGCCGCGCGCCTGCAATGCTTGGGCTACTTTTCCGGCGCGTACTTTTGAAAGGTGTAAATTACTTTGTTGTGTACCGATAGAGTCCGTATAGCCACGTACTTGCACTTGTACCGACGGATCTTTTTTATAAATGCGGGCGGCTTGGTTTAATACTCTTTCGGAATGGGGGGATATTTCATTCGAATTAAGGGTAAAAGAAACGGTTGCAAAATACATTTGTCCGACGCGACCGGGCTGTGTTTTAGCCGGTAAACACGCGCCTACACATATGCCAGTTAATAAAATGAGTAATAGTTTCTTCATGTCGCAAGTACCTATAGTAAGTATCTAAATTCTACAAAATTTTGCAAGTTGCTTCACCTTTATTTCGCATTAGATCACGGTACAGTTGGATAATGCTTTTTTTCATCGTCGGGTGCACCAAATCGGGCCGCAAATAGCTCAGCGGTTTTAATACAAATTCCCGCTGATGCAAACGCGGATGCGGCACAAAAAGCATCACATCGGTATCAAAAATTTCTTGGTCCTCGTAAAATAATACGTCTAAATCAATGACGCGCGGTCCATTTGGAAAAGTTTTTACACGGCCCAGTTGTTTTTCCAGTTCTTGCAATTTAAGCAAGAGCTCGGCGGGGGGGAGTGGGGTCTCTAAAATCGCCACCGTGTTGACAAAATCCGGCTGGGCGTCGTATCCTTCGGGCTTGGATAAAATGTAAGGGGCTACTTCCTGCACCGTTCCCAGCGTAGCCAGCGCGGCAACGGCCTTATCCAAATTTTCTTTTGGATTGCCTTGGTTACTGCCCAGACCGAGGATAACCTGAGCCATTATTCTTCGCCCCGATATTCTACCCAACGGTCCACGTCTTCAGCTACTTTGACGGAATAGAGTTGCGGTGCTTCGGCTTTAATTCGATCATAGAGCCAAATCGCTAAGGATTCTGCCGTCGGAAACGGTAAGAAAGTGGTTAAATCAGAGCCGTCCAATTGTTTTTCCAATTCGTTTTTGAACAATTGGCTGATTTGGCGAAAATCAACTAAAAAGCGTTCCTCATTAATCTCGCCGTAGAAGGTGGCCTCATAGCGGAACTGATGGTCGTGCACGGGTTCTGCCAAAGTACCGTCATGGCTGTGCATGGCGTGAAAAGATCCTGCTTGGGTTAAATAAACTTTGCTCATTTGTTGTTCTCCAATTCTGTAAAAAATTGTACTACTTTTTTGGTTTCGCGTACGTCGTGCACGCGCAAAATGTCCGCCCCGCCGAGCAAGGCCGCGAAATTGGCGCACAGCGTTTGTGTTTTGCGTTTGGGCGGTTTTTCGCCGGGCTGGCTCAAAAACTTTTTATGTGAAAGCCCAATGAGCACCCGCACGCCTAAATCTTTCAAAAAATCCGCATGCGCCAGCAAGTGATAGTTTTGCTCTCGCGTTTTGGCAAAGCCGAAACCGGGGTCAATGATGATTTGTTCGTTAGTCAGCCCCGCTTGCTTTGCCTGCGCGATTTTGGCGGCTAAAAATTTTTTTATCTCGCTGAGTAAATCTTTGTAATCCGTGAGCGTTTGCATGGTTTGCGGGTTGCCGCGGCTGTGCATAATCACAATTTGCGCGCCGAAATCTTTAACGAGTTTGAACAATTGCGGGTCGGGCGTTCCGCTGACATCGTTAATGATGTTCACACCATTTTTGAGCCCTTCTTCCGCGACGGAAATTTTATACGTATCTAATGAAATGGGCATTTGCGGCCAACGCGCGCGGACTTGCTTAATCAGCGGTAGTACGCGGGCCAGTTCTTCTTCGGCCGGAACAGGTGCGGCACCGGGGCGGGTAGATTCGCCGCCGATGTCTAAAATATCGGCACCGTCCTCAATATGCGCGGCACACTTGGCCAGCAAACTGTCTAAATTATTTTGCGGGTCTCCGTCGTAAAAAGAATCGGGCGTAGCATTTACAATGCCCATGATTTGCGGCATAAAACCTCTATTTAATCATTTCCAAAAATTCGTTGCGCACTTCCATCTTTTTAAATGCTCCACGGATTGCACTGGTTACCATAACGGCATTGTGTTTTTCAATGCCGCGCGAGCTGATGCACATGTGCTTGGCTTTACAGACCACCATTACGCCGTGCGGTTGCAGGGTTTCCATTAAACTGTCGGCAATTTGTGCGACGAGTTTTTCCTGAATTTGCAGGCGGCGTGCAAACACTTCCACCAAGCGTGCCAGTTTGGAAATGCCGAGCACTTTTCCTTTGGGCAGATACCCAATGCTAATCGTGCCGAAAAACGGTTGCAAATGATGCTCGCACGTGGAATAAAATTCAATGTCTTTGAGCACTACCATTTCTTCGCACGAGCCCTCGGTGAAGGTCTTTAATACGTCGGCAGGGCGCATTTTATAGCCGCCGAAAAGTTTAGTCCAACTGCGCAAAATGCGTTTGGGCGTTTCCTGTAAACCTTCGCGGGCCGGGTCGTCGCCGATATAGGCCAAAATCTCGCGGATATTGTCCAAAATTTTTGCTTCGCTTACCGTACGTTTATGAGCTTGTGCAGTTGCACGCTTAGACGTGCGGACGGATGATTTTTGATTAAGTTTAGGCATAAGTCTAGGTTCTCCTGTTTGTTACTTTCGGGTTGTAAATAAAGTTGCGTATCTTCATTTTCATACGCATAAAATTTTTCAATTTCCGTTAGCGGCGTTTGCGTGCTGACGACCAGTTTAATCACATGCGCTTTTTTAAGCATCGCCTCGGAAACGTGTTTTTTGGGTGAAACGCATACAAAATCGGCGCGGCTGACATCGCAATCGTGTGCACCGTTGGTCTCAATGTGCACCGTATATCCGGCTGATTTAAGCGCACTAATCAGCGCGGGTAAATCCTGCTCGGCCGGTTCGCCGCCCGTGATGACTACCGTTTTGCACGGAAATTGCGACAGGCCGACCAATACTTGCAAACTGTTCATCATTTCGCCGCCGGAAAACGCATATTTTGTATCGCAAAAATCACAGCCCATACTGCAGCCGGCTAAGCGCAAAAACACTGCAGGCATACCGGTGTGGCGGCCTTCGCCTTGCACGGAATAAAAAATCTCACTTACTTTCCACGACGGCTGCGGCACTTTCGTTCTCCCACAGTTCCAAGGTTTTTAATGTTAATCCCAGCGGCACAAGCACGGCCGATAGCTTGTCAAATAAATACGCGGCTAAATTTTCCGCTGTTGGATTTTCCACCAAATCATTGAGATATTGATGGTCCGGCAGTTGCTCATCTAATAATTTTTTAAGCACTTTAAAATCGTGTACCATACCGTTTTCTTTGACAGGGCCTTCTATTAAAAATACAACTCTCCACGTGTGACCGTGCAAATTGTGGCACGGGCCGTCATAATGCGGCAAGCGGTGGGCCGAGTTAAATTTGCGAATAATTTTAAGTAACATAAAACCTCACTTTTCAGGTAACGTATTAAAAATCTGCTGAACATAGATATTAAACAAAATAAAGATAGCAAATGGGAAAAGCGGTACTGTCCAAATCAGGCGCACTATCCACAAAACTAAAGCCGGGCCTTGCAAAAATACCGCCCAGCGCCAGATAACCCCGGCGGGCAGGCGCTTGTGTGTCATTCCGCTCCAAAAAAATACTACCGCGGCGGCGAGCAAAATGGAAAATATAAGGAAAAGACCTATCACAAAAAACGAGCCGAAAAAAGCCATACTTTGCAACAGACTGCGCAGGGTGGGGGCGTATTGTTGCAGGCGCTGAGTGTCAAAAGTGCCGTCCAGTTGCGTGGGCAAGGGTTGTGAACTGACGCCACCCACAGAAAGCATATAAAAACGGTCTTGCATTACAAAGGCCATTATTTTTTTGTTTACAAATTCTTCACGTGAGGGGGGATTTTTGGCTGCGGCGTCCAGCACCAGCACATAATCCGTGTTCGGCACGGAAAGGGAAAGGGCTTTATCAGGCGCAGTCAGGCGTCCTTTTTCAAAAGTGACGGTTGGAAAATGTTGGATAAAAGCGGGCAGTTGCTTGTGCATTTGCCACGCAAAATAAATGTTAAAGATTAATACGCCTACTAGTAGTAAATAAACTGCAAACAATGCCGTGCGCCACGGACCTGCTTGGCGCAAACGGTGGTACGGGCGAAATCCAAACACTGTATAAAACCAAATACCTATCATATATATAGTATATAAAAATGGTAAGGGGGCAGTCAGCGGGAAAGGTTTGACTTGACTAGCCCGTTGTATTTTGATAAATTTTTCTATATAGACAGAGTATTTTTTAAACGAGGTTATTATGAAAAAGATTTTATTTGTGGCGGCCTTGTTGCTTACAGGTGCGACGTTGGTGGTAGCGGAAACGATTGCGGAAGTATATTATAATCCGTCCCGTTTGGGTTCCTATGAAGTATTGAAAGTGACGGACAGTTTGAATATGGAAGGGGCATTAGAAACAGCTTCTATGCGCATAAACAGCAGTGATGCGGGTCAAGTAACAATCTCTGCTTCTCAGAAGAACAATTCCTATGCGTTTGGGGCAAATGGTATAACGTACGGGGTGGATGTGCAGGGCAGGATAGATATGAATACTGCGGCCTTTGTGAAAAATAGTGTACTTAACGTTTTTCTACATGACGGAGGAAGTGCGGAGTTTAAAGGAAGCGGCGTAACCAGCACAATTGGTACGCTGGGTAAGGCTAATGACGGCTGGGCCGGTAAGTTGGAAGCAGGAAGCGGTGGCTTGCAAGCGGCTACCGTAAACGTGC
>JAGCKY010000004.1 GCA_017647245.1 Elusimicrobiaceae bacterium | reverse complement strand
GATTCATCGGTATACGCAAAATCCACAAACACAAAAAAATCTTTCGCTTCGTGTATGCGCTCCATGCGCCCCGGCACGCCGGGCAAATCCGCCAGCGCGGCAAGCGCGGTTTGTTCGTCTACGCCCTGCGCCACGCCGATACATACCGCGGCCAAGGCATTGTACACATTGTGTTTGCCCAGCAGATTGATGTGTGCACGCACGCCGTGCAACACAAAGTTCGTGCCGCTTAAACTTTCTTTAATCTCTGTAGCGTGATAGTCCGCCGCACGATTTTCCAATCCGTACGTCAGCACGCGCACTTTGCCATGCAACATTTCGGCCAATTTGCGGCCATATTCATCGTCTATATTGATAATGGCGGTTTTATTCGGTTTATGATTTTGCGGCGATAAAAGTTCTTCAAATAATTTTTTCTTGGCGGCAAAATAATTTTCAAAGGTGTGGTGAAAATCCAAATGGTCGCGCTGTAAATTGGTAAACACCGCCGTGTCAAAATGAATGTGTTTGACGCGCTGTTGCTCTAACGAATGTGAAGACACTTCCATCACCAGCGCATCTGTTTTTTCCGCTTGCATTTGATGCAGTAATTTGAAAAGCGGTAACGCCAGCGGCGTGGTGTTGGGTGCGTCGGCAATGACGCGTCCGTTAATGCGGTAATTTACTGTGCCCAGCACGGAAACTTTTTTGCCCGCGCGGGTCAAAACCGCCTCGGCCAAATAGGAAATACTGGTTTTGCCTTTCGTGCCCGTCACGCCGATTACCGGAAAATGGTCCGACGGACAACCATAAAATTCATACGCCGCGTCTGCCATATCGCTGTCTATATTGTCCGATAAAAAAAACGCCGCGCCGATATCTTGTGCGGGTTTTTGCGCCGAGACAATCAGTACCGCGCCTTTTTGCACAGCGTCTTTAATAAACAAATTTCCGTCGTGATGCACGCCTTTTAACGCGAAAAAGCAATAGCCGGGGCGCACTTCTGCGGAGTTAAAGGTAAGTCCCGTTACGGTTAGATTTTTTTCTTTGGCAAATTCCAACACGCGCGATAGCATGCATATATGATATCAAATTGCCTACGTAAAAACCCATATACCCTTTTTCAATAAAACGACAAAAAGCTACAATATAACTATGCAATTTATTGATTCCCACGCCCATTTATGTGACCCCGCTTTTGATACAGACCGCCCGCAGACGATTGCGCGCGTGTTGGACGCGGGCGTTACTAAATTTATAGAAATTGCCTGCCAACCCAATGAATGGGACGACGGGCTTGCGTTAGCGACGCAACACCCCGCGCATTGTGCTGTGGCCTTGGGAGTTCACCCGGAGTTAGCCCACACCCTTACCCCGCAGGCACTTGAACAATTGACCAAACAACTCAAGGACCCGCGCGCGGTGGCGGTGGGAGAAATTGGTTTGGACTATGTCTATTTGCACGAATCGCCCAAAGAGATGCAACTGCGTGTACTAACGCAAATGTTGCAATTGTCCAATGATACAGCAAAACCCATTGTACTACACGTGCGGCGCGAGGGTGAAAATTATGAGCCGTATGATATTACTTTTGATTTGTTAAAACGCTTGTGGAAACCTGCCGCTACGTTAAAAAAACCGGGCGTACTGCATTGTTTTTCCGCCGACTATGAAACCGCCAAACAAGCATTGGACCACGGGCTTTTGCTGGGCATTAACGGTTGTTTTACTTACAAGAAAAACGAATATATCCGCGAAGCGGTTAAAAAAGCCGGCGCCGAGCATTTGGTATTGGAAACCGATTGTCCGTATCTTTCCCCACAGGGCAAACGCGGCACCCGCAACGACCCGTCCAATATCCCGCTGATTGCCCAATGGGTGGCGGATTATTTGAATATGCCGCCGGAGCAGCTGGCCGAAATCACTACGCAAAACGCGCTGGATTTGTACAATCTCAATTAATTTAGCTTAATAATTCGCCACAAATTAATTTATTGATACGTCCAATAAGTAACACCATCCGCTTCACGCCCGGAAACCGCGCCTGTTTCTGCTTTACAAATTTGATTTTGTATGGAATTGGCAATTTGATTTTCTGCGACACATGTTATGCTACCTGCTTGTCTGTGCGCACTATTCTTCTGACGTATATCATACCTCATTCCAATTTTTGTATTAATACAAGAAATCCGTGGAAGATCTGCCTCTCCACCCGCTATTGTACAGCTTCCCCAATCAAAATACCTCGCATTTGTAAGATTACTCGTAGTTTGTCTGGTAAATGCTGGGGTGTTCACGTCCAATTCATCAAAACGTATAGCGTACTGTCCGTTGGCCAAATAATATACTTCTTGCGCTTGCGCAATCGCTGTAGCCAATACTTTCAGTTGCGTAAAGCGTGCTTTCATTACTGCTTTTTGATATTGCGGCAACGCGATGGCCGCCAGTATACCGATAATTAATACAACGACTAATAGCTCAATAAGCGTAAATGCTTTTGTTTTTGTCGTCATTGCGTGCGTGGACACGGAATCCAGGTTTTTATAAAAGTTGTGTTTCCTTATAAACGGACTGGATCCCGGATCCATGTCCGGGATGACGGCATAATTT
>JAGCKY010000025.1 GCA_017647245.1 Elusimicrobiaceae bacterium | reverse complement strand
TGGAATATAAATAAGTAGAAATTGGTTTTTAATTGGAAACCCGATACATGGTATCGGGTTTTTTTTGTTGTGTTTTGTTTGGTCTTTTTGTAGGGCCAAAAATAGGGCTTGACTTGTTTTTTTTTTTTGGTACAATACGAGGGTACGGAACATCAAAACAAAAGGAGAGGTTATGAAAAATCGCGCATTCACGCTTATAGAGCTGTTAGTAGTTGTACTAATTATAGGTATCCTGGCGGCCATTGCTCTGCCGCAGTATAGAATTGCCGTAGCGAAAACAAAATACGCAACCGTTAAATCTTTAACTGTTGCCATTAAAAACGCACAAGAAGCGTATTATATGGCGAACGGGCAGTATGCAACCAATCTGTCTGATTTAGATGTAAACTTTCCGGCTAGTAATGACCAACGGAATACGGAATCAAAGTATTACTATGAGGGGGGGACATGTTTTATTAATTCCAATAAATCTGTATGTAACATTCAGACTCCTGTAGGATACCTGGGTTATCAGGTTAATTATGACCATTCTGCTGTTCCCGGGCAGCGTGCATGTGTCGCCCTTGGTAGTCAAGACTTAAACTCTGTCGGCAGTAAATTATGCAAAGGCGAAACAGGAGCTGCCAGCGGAAGCTGTGGCTCCGGCGGTGGTGATTAGTGGTGCGCGTGGATTTATGTAAATTAAAAAACCCCGGCAAGTGCCGGGGTTTTTAGTTGTTGTTTTTTATTTGAAAATAGGGCTTGACTTGTTTTTTTTTTTTTGGTACAATAGCAAGCGTAGGAACATCAAAACAAAAAGGAGAGGTTATGAAAAATCGCGCATTCACGCTAATAGAGTTATTAGTCGTTGTTTTAATTATAGGTATACTGGCCGCGATTGCTTTACCGCAATATCAATCTGCGGTGCTGAAAAGCCGTTTTGTAAAATTACAGATATTGGCAAAGGCGGTCAAAGATGCACAACAAGTATATAAAATGGCTAACGGTAAGTATGCTACTCAATTAGATGAACTGGATATAAGTTTGCCCGTGGGCTATACCACAAAAACATATAATTATACCGAAAACGAGGAGCCCCGCACTTCTCAATATGCGGACTATCCGAGCGGATTAAAAGTTTATATTTTGCATGGTGGACCCAAGGTGTTTGTATATCAAACTGGTAAAAATAGTATGGGTTCCCATCTATATTTTGATTCTGACATCCGACTTTGTCAATCTTATACGGAAGCAGCAGACCGTGTGTGTTTGAGCTTGGGCGGGGTTTACTCTGCGACTGCCTGCAGAGTGATAGGCAGTACGGAACATGGTTGTAATTTGTACTATCTGCCGTAATTAATTACAGCGGCTTTCTTTCCGTGTTGTGCACCAGCGTACCCCAGTGATATTCTTCGTTAGTTAAGAGTTGGCCGTTTTGAGCAAAAATTTTGCGGGTGCCTTCCAACAACCCTTCGGCATAATACTCTTCTAAAAATTTATTGCCGTTAGGAAAGAAACAAAAACGCTCGCCGTCCAAACGTCCGTTTTTGTAATTTTCTTGGTACCACAACTGTCCGTCGGGAAAATAAATCTCACGTGTGCCGTGCAACTTACCGTTTTCATAATTTTCTTTCACGTTGAGTTTACCGTCTTTATACATGACGGTATATTCGCCTTGCAGTTTCCCATTTTGGTAAGTGGCGCTAATGTGCGGTTTTCCGTTGATGTGAAAAGAATTCCACACTCCGTCTAACAGTGCATTTTTGTAATTGGCTTCCACGCTGGTCATGCCGTTTTGGGAATAAGTGTAATAGTGTGCCGGACCGTTTAAATGACCGTGTTGGTAATTTTCACGCGAAATGATATTTCCTTTTTCATCATAGCGTACGATTTCGCCTTTTGGTTTATTATTTTCATAGGTAGCTTCAAAGCGTACTGTACCGTTTTCATCAAATTCACGCACGGGTCCGTCTGGGATTTCACCCAACTGTTCCAAAACAGAGCCATTGGGCGCTACGGTTTGTTCGGCTACTTCTTTTCCGTTTGCGTAATACGAAAGGGTTCCTTTGCTGATTTTTACAATCGTTCCCTTGTAACTGGGAACGGAGAGCGGCGGCATAGCGGGAATCGGCGCGCTGTGGGAAGAATGATCGGCCACATCGGTCAGCATGCCGTCTTTGTATTGTTCGGTAAAAGTTACTTCGCCATTAGTCAAATCAATCATGGCCAATTCACCGTCTAATTTGCCGTTTTTGTAATGCTTAATGGTTTTGGTAGAGGTTTTAATTTCTTCTACTTCTCCGTCTGGAATAGTACCGGTGGCGTGAATAATGTTTTGGTCTTTGTCCAAAAATTCTTTTGCCACGGATACGGCGTGATAATAGGTGCGGCAGTCCGGCGTAACAATACAAATTGATTTTTCGCTCATAAATGCTCCTTTTGTTTATTGTACTATACTTTTTAGGTTTGTGTATAAATAGGAAAAAAGCTTGACAGAAAGCTTTGGGGTTGGTAATCTGTTATATATACCAATTAAAGGGGGCTGTATGAGCGAAGTAATGTTGACTGATGCAAATTTTGAACAAGAAGTATTAAAAGACCCGGGTGTGGTGCTGGTAGATTTTTGGGCACCGTGGTGCGGTCCGTGCCGGATGTTAGCCCCGGTAATAGAAGAATTGGCCGCGGCGTACGCCGGCAAAGCAAAAATCTGCAAGCTTAATGCCGATGAAGCTCCGCAGACCAGCTCCAAATACGGCATTACTTCTATCCCGACGGTTTTGATCTTTAAAAAAGGCGAGATTGTAGCTCAATTGGCGGGCTTGCAATCCAAAGTCGCTTTTGAAGAAAAACTCAATGCTCTGCTGTAATTAAAAGCCCGCGTTACCGGCGGGCTTTACTCTTTTTTATGCCGCAAGAATCGGATAAAACTTTCTTTTTAATTGATGCGCACGGGTTTTTGCACCGCAATTACCACGCACTGCCCAAGCTGTCCACTTCTACGGGGATAGAGGTGGGGGCGCTATATGGTTTTGCGCGGTGGTTGGTTAAACTCTTGCAAGAAAAAAATCCGGCTTATGTGGCGGTATGTTTTGATTCTCCGGGCGGGTGTGCACGGCGCAAACAATTATTACCTACTTATAAAGCCAACCGCAAAAAACCCGATGATGCTTTAGTCAGTCAGTTAAATGCGGCGCGTGATATGGTGCGCGATATGGGCCTGGCTGTCGTAGCGCGCGAGGGAATAGAAGCCGATGACCTGATGGCCTTTTTAGCCTTACAAGCACAAAAAGAACAAGTGCCCAGCGTGCTGGTTACGTCGGACAAAGATGTATACCAATTTTTAAGCGATTATATTTCCGTATGGCCGTCCTGTGGAAAAGACGGTATCAAAGGACCGCAGGCC
>JAGCKY010000024.1 GCA_017647245.1 Elusimicrobiaceae bacterium | reverse complement strand
TTGCTTAGACAAGTGCTGTTTGACCATGGCGTCTTTGAGGGGACAGCTAAAATCCTGGAGGATAATCGCGATCACAAAGAATGGCTTGCTGAAGAAAGAGCCTCTATTAAGTGGAATTTTTGGAGCCTGTTATTGTTTGCGGGGGCCGTGTGGTGGCTGTGCGCAAATGCGTATGGTAATTTTGCCGATACCGTGCTAAACAATATGTTTGTGTATTTGCCTAATTATCTCACGCATGAATTTTCGCACCGGGTGTGGTGTGGCTTTCGCTGGGAATGGTGGTGCTACGCATCGGGAAATGGGATGGAAACGTTGATACCGCTGGTTTTGTGTGTGGTGGCATTGGGACACCGCGGCGGGCGGTATTTGGAGCCTTTTTTATTGTATTGGTTGGCGACCACTTTATACGGCGCGGGGATTTATGCCGCCGATGCCCGTGCGATGAGCTTGCCGCTGACTTCTTCGGATATGCTTTCTAATTATGCCCCCGGCGAGATGAAAGGGGATTGGTGGTATATTCTGCAGCCGCTGGGACTACTGGATAAAGATGTGCTCATCGGGCATATTCTGGTGTACGCGGCGATGTTTTGTTTGGCATTGGCAGTGTTTAGCGCGTGGTATTATTGGACGCATAGCGAGCAGTATTTTGAATTAGATCAAAAAACAGATTTCTTTTAATGTGTTCGGTAATAATATAAAAACCCCCGCTTTTTAGCGGGGGTTTTATATTGGCAAAAATACCCCTTGACTTGTTTTTTTTTTTTGGTATGATATGGGGGTATGTGACATCAAAACAAAAGGAGAGATTATGAAAAATCACGCATTCACGCTAATAGAACTGTTAGTAGTTGTTTTAATTATAGGTATACTGGCTGCTATTGCTTTGCCGAAATACGAAAAAGCGGTGGAAAAATCCCGAATTAGCACTATGATACCTACTTTAAAAAATATAGCTGAAGCTAATGAAATATATTATTTAGAAAGAGGCGCCTATACATTGAATATTGACAATTTGTCAGTTTCGTTGCCTGGTAATTGTGTCAAACTTTCTGATAATGGACAGTTATGGTCATGCGGTACGGATTTTGTATTTGATAATTCTAATCAAGAAACCATACTAAATTATTGTCCAAGACAGAATCACGGATATAATATTTGCAAAGAAAAAAGAGATTTACTCCTACTCGTCGGGCATCAATATGCGTCCACCTCTGGTTATGCGGGGGGAAAATGGGGATGCGTCAGATTTACAAAGAAAGGGACTGCTCTCTGTAAATCATTGGGCTATTAGATGAATTAATAATATATTAAACCCCCCGCTGAAATAATCAGCGGGGGGTTTAAATAAGTCCTAAACTTATTTCACTACTTTTTCTTCCGGCTGGATAGCGGCTAGGTGTTTATACAAGTCGCGTCTCCAAGCATATTCGCTTTCGGCACGTTTGATGAGTTCTTGTGCCAAGGTCGGGTTATCGCGCATTAGACCTTTGAAGCGGTTTTCGCCACTCATATAATCGGCTAGCGGCAAGGTCGGCGCGGTGAGCGGGCTGTCCACTTTGAGCGGGTTTTTGCCTTCGTAGCGCATTTCCGGATTAAAGCGGTACAAGATCCAGCGGCCCGCCTGTACGGCGCGTTTGGCTTCGCCCATACCTTTGGACATATCAATACCGTGTGCGATACAGTGCGAGTACGCAATCACCAACGCCGGGCCGTCGTAAGCATCGGCTTCGGCTAAGGCCTGAATGGCTTGATTCATATTCGCACCCATGGCTACTTGCGCCACGTAAATGTTACCGTAGGTCATGGCAATCATACCGAGGTCTTTCTTCGGCATGGTTTTGCCGCCCGCGGCGAACAGCGCTTTGGCACCCAGCGGAGTGGCTTTAGACATTTGACCGCCGGTGTTGGAATATACTTCAGTATCAAGCACCAAAATCTTGATGTTTTTGCCGGAGGCTAACACATGGTCCAAGCCGCCGTAACCGATATCATAGGCCCAACCGTCGCCACCCAAAATCCAGACGGATTTTTTGACGAGGTAATCGGCGAAGCTCAAGAGGCGTTTGCCTTTTTCGCAGTCGGATTTAGAAAGAATTTCTTTCATCTGCGCGACGTTCTTGCGTTGTTCTTCCACTTCCGCATCGGTCTTTTGCGCATTGTTCAAAATAGCGTCAGCCAAAGCCACGTGCTCTTTTAAGCAGCAGTTCTTGGTTTCTTCCACCAGCGCGCAAGCATCTTTGTAGAGTTGGTCATACGCTACGCGGATACCCAAACCGAATTCAGCATTGTCTTCAAACAAAGAGTTGGACCAAGCGGGACCTTTGCCGTCTTCGCGTTTGCAATACGGAGTAGTCGGCAAGTTGCCGCCATAAATGGACGAACAGCCGGTGGCGTTGGCTACAGCCAAGCGGTCGCCGAATAGTTGCGTTAAGAGTTTGACGTACGGCGTTTCACCGCAACCCGCGCAAGCGCCGGAGAATTCAAACAACGGTTTTCTTAACTGAGAACCTTTGACGGATTCTTTTTTGGTTTTCACGTCGGCTTGTTTTAAACCCAAGAAGAAAGCGAAGTTGTCAATTTCATTATCGCGCACTTCAAGTTGGTGCACCATATTGATGGCTTTCTTTTCCGGATTTTCTTTGTTTTTCGCCGGGCAGTTAAAGATACACGCGCCGCATCCGGTACAATCTTCTACCGCAATTTGTACGGTAAATTTTTGTCCGGCCAAATCAGCTTTACCGTCGGCAGATTTGAATGTTTTGGGAGCATCTTTCAAGGCTGCCGGATCATAGGATTTAATGCGGATAGCCGCGTGCGGGCAGACCATAGAGCAGAAACCGCATTGGATACAAGTGTTCGGATCCCACGCCTGAACTTGAATAGCGATAGTGCGTTTTTCGTATTGGGTCGTGCCTGTCGGGAAAACGCCGCCTTCCGGCATCTTAGAGGTCGGCAACTGGTCGCCGCGGCCGGCAATCATTTCGCCCAAAACGTCTTTTACAAACGCCGGGGCATCGGCCGGAACGGGGGCTTTGGTGTGCAGTTTAGAGCTGACGGTGGTCGGATATTTTACTTCGTGCAGTCCTGCTAAGGCCGCGTCTACGGCTTTGTAGTTTTTCTGCACGACTTCTTCGCCTTTTTTGGAATAGGTTTTTTCAATGGCGTGTTTAATATCGGCAATGGCTTTTTCCGTCGGGATTACGCCCGCAATACCGAAGAATGCGGTTTGCATAATGGTATTGGTGCGGCTGCCCATGCCGGTTGCCAAGGCAATATCGGACGCGTCAATGGTGTAAACTTTGAGTTTTTTATCAATGATTTGTTTTTGTACTTCGGCAGTCAAGTGATTCCAAATTTCATCTGCGGAGTACGGGGCGTTAATGAGCACTGTGGCGCCTTCTTTGGCTTTGCCGAGTACGTCGTATTTATCCAAGAAGTCAAACATATGCACGCCGATAAAATCCGCCGCTTCAATCAGGTATGGCGCGCGGATATAGTTTTTACCGAAGCGGATGTGCGAGGTGGTCATAGAGCCGGATTTTTTGGAGTCATACACGAAATAACCTTGCGCGAAAAATCCGTTGGCGCTGATGATTTTCATGGTGTTCTTGTTGGCACCGACGGTACCGTCAGAGCCCAAACCGTAGAACATGGCCTCAAAAATATCGCTGTTGGCTTTGGTATCTAACTTCGCGGCGGGTAAAGAAGAATTGGTCAAATCATCTTTAATGCCGACGGTGAAATTCTTTTTCGGCTCTTTCAAAGCCAAGTTGTCAAATACCGCTTTGACATCGGCCGGGGTAAAATCTTTAGAGCCGATACCGTAGCGTCCGCCGACGATGAGCGGCGTGGCGGCGAATTTGGCTTTGGCTTCAGCGGTGAGGAAAGCCGCGCAGACGTCTTGGAACAACGGTTCGCCTAAAGAGCCCGGCTCTTTGGTGCGGTCCAACACGGCTACTTTCTTAATGGTGTTCGGAATTACGCGAATGAAATCGGCGATAGAGAACGGGCGGAATAGTTTAACTTTCAGCACACCCACTTTTTCGCCTTTCATCGCTTCGGCGGCGATCTGCGCCACGTCAGCACCCGAGCCCATTACGACGACTAAGCGTTCGGCTTTGGGGTCGCCCACATATTGGAACAGGTCATATTTGCGGCCCGTCATTTTTTCAAAGGCGGCCATTTCGGCTTTTACGATTTCGGGAACAGCATTGTAAAATTTGTTTACGGCTTCGCGGGATTGGAAATACACGTCCGGGTTGGCCGCCGTACCGCGTACGGTCGGATGTTCCGGATTCAAACCGCGGGCTTTATGCTCGGCGATTAATTTAGCGTCCATCATGCTGGCCATTTGTTCTTTGGTCAAGGGATCTACCATGTTCAGCTCGTGGCTGGTGCGGAAACCATCAAAGAAATGCACAAACGGCACGCGCGCTTTTAACGTGGCGGCCTGCGCGATTAAGGCCATATCCATGGCTTCTTGCGGATTGTCGGAGCACAGCATAGCCCAACCCGTAGAGCGCACGGACATTACGTCGGAGTGGTCGCCGAAAATGGACAAGGCGGTCGTAGCTAAGGCACGGGCAGACACGTGAAATACGGTCGGGGTAAGTTCGCCCGCAATTTTGTACATATTCGGAATCATCAAAAGTAAACCCTGAGAGGCGGTAAAAGTGGTGGTCAATGCACCGGCGGTCAATGCACCGTGCACCGCACCGGAGGCGCCGCCTTCGGATTGCATTTCGGTTACGACGGGCACATTGCCCCAGATATTGGTTTCGCCTTTGGCGCTTTTCGCATCGCAGATTTCACCCATCGTAGATGAGGGGGTAATCGGATAAATAGCGATGACTTCATTGGTGGCGTGTGCGACGTGCGAAACAGCCGCGTTGCCGTCCATAGCTACTAGTTTAGCCATATTGTAAATCTCCTTGTTTGGTAATATAAATCGTTTTCTGCCGAATGGCGGATAACAACTACCCATATATTGTATAACTTTCGTGCGCCTGCGCGCAACCGCGCCCGCGTACGGGGAATGTTGTATCAATTCGGTGTGATTTGCTACACTACTTATATGACGAAATGCGATACATTTTTGCGTACGCACCGCCCGCTGTGTGTGGCGTATGAAACCTTGCGTTGGCTGGGACATAAAACATGGGGGCTCGGTAATGGGCCGACGCCTGTGTGGTACGGTTTTGATAAAAAACCGATGCCCGGTGCAAAAGAAACACTGCCGATAAACGGCACATGGTACCGTATTTCACGCCCGCTGTACCGCCGCGAGCACGTCTATTATAATTTGGACAATGCGCTTGCCTGTTCCCATGTCAAGGGATTGGCCTTGATTTTTTTCATGGGCATTGGTGATTATTTATACACCACGCCCATGTTGGAAGCTTTGAAACAAAAATACCCTAATCTGCCTTTTTACGGTTATGTCGGCGCGCAATTTGACCGCAATAATTCACCGCTGGTGGGCAAGCTTTTGCAAACAAATCCCGCGTTTGAAAAAGTATTTTATTTTAACGGTATGCGCCACCCGCTGATTTGGAAAAATTACGATTATTCAGACGCGCTCAAAGATATTCCGGAAAATTTTTTGGTCGTGCCTGTGTATTACGATTACGGCGTGCATATTGAGCACCGCGTGAAAAGTTTGTTTGACACGTTTAATTTGCCCGTGCCCGCGCAAACGCCCGCGCCGAAAATGTATTTCCCGCAAACGCCTGCCCCGGCGGTAGGGGAGTATTTTAATGAAATTTCCGCTAAAGCACAAGGCAAAAAAGGCATTGTGTTTTTGCAATTAGATTCGCGCGGGTCCAATTATGTTTATCCGCATTTGCGCAAGCTGGCCGATGGGCTGGCAGACGAGGGTTATTTGGTGCTGAGCGTCACCAAGGGCGGCCCGCTGGGTAGCGCAAATTATGTGGAAATTGATATTAAAAAACTTGCCATTAATGAAACGTGGCATTTGCTTGCTCTACTCAAAGAAAAATTTGTACTGCGCGTGATTGCGGTCAATTCCGTTTTTTGGGCGGCGTCTGCGGGACTTGATTTGCCCAATTTGGGCCTGCAACATTGGATAGATAAAAGGGTGCACAATTTGTGGTATCCCAATATCCAAGTGGTAACGGATTATTTGTATCCGCATTTGCCGCGCGAAAAACAAATTTTAGCCCCTGCGGAAAGCTACACCCGCCACAATAAAAAAATTATTGACTACAAGCCCGACTGGGTGATTAAGTGGTTCAAAGATACCTTTGAAAATAAATAACGGCTTTTACGGTCGGAACAATTTACGCACAAAAAACGCAACGTAAAGTTTGCGTTTTTTTGTTGTTCTGTTTGCGGAGCTTTATTTTGTTTGTCTGGTTTTCTCGTCGTAAAACTACCTCTTGACTTGTTTTTTTTTTTTGGTACAATATGGGGGTAGGGAATCATTTAAAGTTGTCATTTCGGGCGTGGACCCGCAATCCAGATTTGTTTATAGAGTTGTTTTCCCTTTATGAACAACGCTGGATCCCGGATCCATGTCCGGGATGACGAAAGAAAGGAGAGTATTTTATGAAAGAAGCATTTACGCTTATTGAGTTGTTGGTAGTTGTGTTAATTATAGTTATCTTGTCGGCGGTAGCGTTGCCGCAATACCAAAAAGCGGTTATGAAATCTAGGGCCGCGGGAGCAATTATTTTAGTACGTGCTGTGAAAGATGCCCAAGAGCGTTATTATTTGGCTAATAATCAGTATACTACCGCCGCGGCAGATTTGGATATTGATTACCAATGTCCTAAGAACTTTAATTGTTTTCTTACGACAGGTGGTGCTTTTAGTGCGAAATATGAAGACGATAGTTATGAAATTACAGCTGGGTATAATCATCGTGCAGAATATTATGCCGTTTTGAGTGGTAAATTGTATTGTACGGCCTTTACTAATCAAGGAGAAAGTTTGTGTAAAACTTTTTCGGCGACCCTGTTGGACTATACCGGAGATTCATATCATCGCTATGAGATTAAATAAAAATTCCCGACATACGGGCGTGAATTTTTTTATTTATATTCATTATAACTTACCATTTCTTCAAAGGGTCTGCGCGGGTGCGGTTTGTCCGCCGCGGCGGTATCGGACGGATAACCTACCGCAAATAAATGCTCAATCTTTTTGCCTTTGGGCAATTTGAAAAATTGTTCGGCCTTATCGGAATTAAACCAGCCAATCCAACAGGTACCCAGCCCCAAATCATGCGCGCGCAAGACAAAATGCTCACCTGAAATACCTTGGTCCACCAAATAAAATTCCGTCCGGCGGAAGAAATTGCCGATGCGGCTGGTAAAGTTGCCGCGGTCCGACACTACCGCCACAATCACGGGTGCGCTTGCTACCCATTTACTCATATTATATACGCCGCTAAAGGCCTGCTCGCAAAATTTTTCTTTAACTTGCGGGTCATCAACCACAATGTAATGCCACGGTTGAGAATTACACGCAGAGGGCGCCAGGCGCGCCGCTTCCAAACAAGCATTTATTTTTTCGCGCTCTACGGGTTTATTTGCAAATTTGCGCACGCTGCGCCGAGTGCGAATGACTTTTTCCAGTTCCATATTTCTCTCCTTTATTTGTATATAGTACAAAAAAAATGTTTATCAGACACAAAATTAATATATAATATTTTTGTATACAAAAATTAATGTTTTTTAATTAGAGTCCTAGAAAATACTTAAAACAAATTTCCGGGGGGAAATAAGGATGAGTAAAAAATCAAAAGGACAAGGCAAAACGTGCGACAATAAAACTGCCAGCACCTTGGCGGCGGCCAGTATTATGCAGTATTTCAAGGAGGAAAATTACGGCATCGTGACTTTCTTTCCTAATTCTGTTTGCGTGCAGTCCAAAAAATGCAAATATAAATCTGCCAAAGACAATTCGTCCGATTAAAAAATAAAAAATCAGTTTTGCGCTAAAACCCTGTGTCACCGTTCAGCAGGCACAGGGATTTTGCCTTTGTATCCCGCGCGGGCAAATGCTACAATACAGGTATGAAAGCATATATCATTACCATTGGCGATGAAATTTTACTGGGTCAAATTTTAGATACCAATTCGCGCTATATAGCCGCCGCATTGGCGCGGCTGGGCATAGACACCGTCGGCATGCAAAGTATTTCCGATGAATCGCAAGCCATTACGCAAACGGTGGACAAGGCACTCAAGCAGGCCGATGTGGTGCTGGTCACGGGCGGACTCGGTCCGACCAAAGACGACATTACCAAAAAAACATTAGCGGATTATTTCGGCACCAAATTAGTTTTTAACGAGCAGGCCTATCAATGGATAGAAAAAGTGTTGTCTTACTATGGCCGCGTGCAAATGAATGAATATAACAAAAGTCAGGCACTATTGCCTGAAAGTTGCACGGCGTTGCATAATCAAAAAGGAACGGCCAGCGGCATGTGGTTTGAGCACGAGGGGAAAATTTTGGTTTCTTTGCCGGGCGTGCCGTTTGAAATGGAACAATTAATGACCGACGAAGTCTTGCCGCGGCTTGAAAAACATTTGGCGGGGGATTTGGTGCATTACAAAATGCTGACCGTTTTTGGATTTGCCGAGTCTGAACTGGCCATGGATTTGCGTGAATTTGAAGAACAATTGCCGCCGGAATTAAAACTGGCTTACTTGCCTACACCGGGTTTTGTGCGCCTGCTTTTAACGGCCAAATGTGCGGCCCCGTTAGAAGAACAATGGGAAAAATTAAAAGCGGCGCTGACGGGCAAACGCTTTACGGAAACAGGCACGCAACCGGAAAATTATTTCGCGCGCGAAATTGCCAAACTGGGGGTGACCGTCGCCACGGCAGAAAGTTGTACTGGGGGGAACATCGCGCATTTGATTACGCAAGTGCCGGGTGCATCTGCTTATTTTTTGGGCGGCATTGTGGCGTATGCCAATGAAGTCAAAGTCAATGTGCTGGGAGTATCGGCAGACGATTTGAAAAAATACGGCGCAGTCAGCGAGCCGGTGGCCGTGCAAATGGCCGTCGGCGCGCGCAAAGCCACCGGAGCACAATGGGCGATTTCCACCACGGGAATTGCCGGGCCGGACGGCGGCACGCCGCAAAAACCCGTCGGTACGGTGTGGATTGGTATTGCCGGGCCGCACGGCGCGCAGGCGCAGGAATTTCACTTTGCGTTCACACGCGAGCGCAACATTGCCAAGGCCTCCTTTAAGGCGTTGGAACTGTTGCTGGATTTTGTTAAAATGAAGTAAATAACAGAGGTGGTAGATGAAAAAAATTATTTTGTTACTGCTCGTAATTTTCGCTGTAACACTTCCAGCGAGTGCCGCCAAATTGAATATGTTTGAAAAACATGCGCCGGGCACGCCGCGCTGGGTTGTCGGGAGGAGCGATTTGGACGGGTTTAAGAAGATGCTTCCGACTTTAAGTCAAGAGGATCTGAAAGATTTGATAAGTTATGCTATGTATATTTGTCCGACCCGTTCCAAAGACTTTTTTGAACAACAAACTCCTGTTTGCAACGAAGATGAAAATGCAGAAATAATCCGCTTGATATTAGAAAGAGTGGACAGTCCTGCTAACCTGCAGGTTAAACCGTTAAACAGTCAAGTGTCGTATAAAATTTTCACTTCGGCAGACCGAATGCTTGAGCATAATGTAAAGGCATTGCCTTATGTGTTGGCTAAATTGGATAAATGTTTAATCGCATTGACTCAAATGCAAGGCGCAGACGATAGCAAACCCAATTATTATGTGTATGCAGATTACTGGCGCAACAATAAATGTACTACTAAAAAGTTTTATATGTATCCTCAAGTTAAAGACAAACAAAAGAAAAAGTTGTATAGTTTGATAGGATCCAATAAAAAAGCAGTACAAAAAGCATTTGGTAAAGAGCCGACTGTGTATGAGCACCCATCCGAGCATCGGGAAGTACTGACCTATAAGGACATTAAAACATATAAAGTAGGAGAGAAAGGCGAACAGCAAAGCTATCACTTAAACGAGTGGCAGACTGTTTTTACAATAGACCGTGATGTAGTGACGGATATCAAACATATTAGAGTGTCCGATACACGCGGCGGGCAGGAAACGCGCCAGATTTCAGAAGAGGAAAGACAGCAGCGTGTGAAAGAAGAGCAAATGAAAAACAGCGCCATTCAACAAGCTGCCATGCAAATTATGTTTGGGCAAAATAAATAGGAGAGTATATGAAAAAAATAATTGTACTTATGATTTGTTGTTTGGCGTTGGCCGTACAGGGTAATGCCCGCGGCGTCGCAAGAGGCGGTGGTTCTAAAACAGTAGAGACCAAATCGGGGTTAAGTGCCGATGAACTCGGGCAAATGATGAAAGAAAACGGCGAAAAAGGCGGCAGTTTAGATGATTTCTACCAGAAATATTGGGAAAACACCAAAACAACCGTCACCGATAAAGACGGTAATAAAACGACATACAAAGGCTGGGACGGGTATGTAGAGGCCAAGCATGGCGGATATTATAAAGACCCGGTTACGTTGTCTATATTGAGCAGTGATGCAGAAGGATTTAAAAAAGCATTTGCGGAGCGTGGTGAAAAACAAAACGATTTCAGCAGAAAGTTTGAATTGGAGCAAGCAATCGGTATTTGTGAACCATACCGAAAGGCCTACGCCAAAGAACCTTTTAAAGTGGAATGTGACGAGAGCAAAGACCCGGACGTCAAAAAGAAAAATGCCGAAATTATCGGACTTTTGGTGCAAAATAGCGATGTAGATGTGAATGCATTGCAATTTACGCGCTTAGATGGCAATACGCGCTATGTGGCTTTAACCTATGCCGGAAAATTAAAAGAATGGAATCCGCTGGCTGTTAAGTATTTCTTGCCGAAAATGGATAAATGTTTGGCCGCTTTGAGTCAAATGCAAAACGCCGATGACAGTAAAGCCAATTGGTATGTGTGGGTAGATTATTGGCGCAATAATAATTGTTCTATCGCTGACCAAACTGCCAAAATTACCTGGGGTAGCGAAATGAGCCAAAAGTTATTTAAGTTAATCGGTCAAAAGAAAGAAGCGGTGGAAAAAGAATTTGGTAAAACGCCTACTGTATATGAACACCCGTCGGAACATCGCGAAGTGTTGACGTATAAAAAAGTAGAAACGCGCGAAGGCGGCGGTAAAGTAGTCGGAGCCAAGGGCGAGTTCAAGAGTTTTTATACCGAAGAACATCATTATGTGTTTACCATTGACCGCGGTATTGTGACCAATGTGCAGGATATCATCGTATCCACTACCCACAACGGTAAAACCACCACGCAAACATTGGAAGAAATTAAACAAAAAGATTTGCAGCAGAAACAACAGAAGGCCGGACACGTGCTAGATAAAAGAGGAATTGTTATCAAATAGGGAGAAATTATGAAAAAAATAATGGTGTGTGTAGGGGCGCTTCTGTTATTGGCGGCCTGTGCCTCGCAAGAAACCAAAACAACCAGTGCAGACGATGCGCGGACGGAAGAATTGCGTCAGATGGCGCGCGGGTATGGCACTTATTACTATAAAGATCCGTTGATATTAGCCGTGCTTAAGAATGATGTACAGGGAGTCAAACAAGCTCTTGTGGATAGACAAGGCGACGAGGGAAAAATGGTATCGGACGGACACCTTAGGCAAGCACTTGGCGTGTGTGAGCCGTACCGCCAAGCGAGCAAGTTTGAGAATTTTAAAGTGGAATGTGACGAGACGAAAGACCCTGATATCAAAAAGAAAAATGCTGAAATTATCGGATTGCTCGTACAAAACAGCGATGTTGATGTGAACAAGTTGGAATTTACCCGCTTGGACGGTAATACACGCTATGTGGCATTAACCTATGCCGGGAAAGCTAAAGAATGGAATCCGCTGGCTGTTAAGTATTTCCTGCCGAAAATGGATAAATGTTTGGCCGCGCTGAGCCAAATGCAAAACGCTGATGACAGTAAACCCAATTACTATGTGTATGCCGATTATTGGCGCAATAATAATTGCTCTATTACGGAACAAACTGCCAAAATTACTTGGGGCAGTGAAATGATGCAGACGCTTTTTAAATTGATCGGTACGGATAAACAAGCCGTAGAAAAAGCATTTGGCAAGACTCCTACCGTTTATGAACATCCGTCGGAGCATCGCGAAGTGTTGACGTATAAAAAAGTAGAAACCAAGGAAGGTGGCGGCACAGTGGGCGGTCAAAAAGGCGAATTTAAAAATTATTACACCTATGCACATGATTACGTGTTTACCATTGACCGCGGTGTGGTAACCAATGTGCAGGATATCATAACGTCTAAAACGAGCTTTGGCAAAACGACCACGCAAACCTTGGAAGATATTAAAAAACAAGATTTACAGGACCGCCAAAACAAGGCCGGACACGTAGTAGACCGCAGAGGAGTGATTATTAAATGAGAAAAATCTTACTGATAAGCAGTGCGCTTTTAGCGGCGGGGCTTGTTTGGGCAGAACAGCAAACCGCCATGAACCAGTTGCATGATATCTACGCCATGTCTTTGGCTAATACCTATTACTTTGATGAGTATTATCAGATGATTTCAAACCGTCACGGTGTATCTGATTTTGATAAGCTCGTGGGAGAAGCAGAGCTGCTTCGTTGGGGAGCCGGTACTTTTGACGTAGGAACTATGCCCGGCTGGCATTTTTTCAATGTGGATGAAGGCGATCCGCTTAATGTGGGCATTTATAAGGTACATCCTGTTAATTCGAAAGATTACATACACATGGTCAATCCGCACGCGCATAAGCCAATGCCAAAGCTAGAAGAAGACCCCAATTATGTAGATACCGAGGGAATGAGCGTAGACGATATGTTCTTGCAAGCACTCGGCGGAGATGCGGCGCTGGATGCGTCTGCCAATTCCAATTATCAAGGGAATTATCAAACGGGTGTAGGCGGAAGAACCGAACAAGAGGGATTTGATTTAGAGCTTGCGAAACAAATTGCTAAAAACGCCAATAAGCAAGCCGCGGCCGATGAAGAATACCGCAGACTGAATGCAAATAACGGCGCCGGTGATGGTGGTGGCGGCGGTTTCTGGGCCAATATCGGCAAAGCTTTTATGCAAGGTATGGCCGATATGGCGGCCAATTTCCCGGCGGAATATGAAAAGTTTCAGCAGCAACAAGCTCAAAAGAAAAAAGCAATTGCCGCTTACAATGCACAAGTAGATGCCTACAACCGCGCCCAATGGGAAAATTATTACAATCAAGTCAATGCGCAAAACTCTGGCTATAGTAGTGGCGGGGGTAGTACATATAGCGCGCCACGTCCGCAACTTTCTCCGGCACAGCAGTGTGAACAACGCTGTCGCAATACGGGGTCTGTGCACTTGCATCACCGTGGTTCGCATTGGGACGGCAGAATTTGCCAATGCGATGTATGTGATGACCGTATACAACGCTGTTAAAGTAGTTTGATTACCAATAAAAATCCCCTGCTTTGGCAGGGGATTTTTTAGGTATAACTTTGATTATTTTTTAGGCGTCGGATGCCAATGACCTTGCAAGATATGCCAAATCGTGGTGCGGGATATGTGTTGCTTAGGCCATACAATTTCGCGGATTTCCGCAATAGAAAGATTGGGCCGCGTGCTATGCAAACGCATCACAAGTGCCGCAGTTTCTTTCTTGATGGTACGTGTTTTCGGACTGCGAGCTAGCGGATGGCGGTCAGACGAACCGGCCGATTTAATGCGGGCTCTCCAGTGCACAAAAGTTTGGTAGGAAAGTTTGTACTTTTTAGCAGTGGCTTTCCAGCCGTGCTTTTGGTAGTACTTCCAAATAGCTTCCTTTTGGTCTAGCGTTCTGATGTTGTATTTTTTGTTTCTCATATTGATATGATAGCATAAAAATAAAAAAATAGCAACTATTTTTGATATTGAAACAGAAAATGTGAGGGAAAAATCGCGTAATTGCCGTAGAATTTGTGCCGCATGCAACGCATAGCGGGCCGTTTTGATTCGTAATTGGTATAATAAAAGGAACAACTAAATAAAGGAGACTCGTATGACAGCATTGATTTTAGGTTTGATTGCCGCTTTGGGAATAGGGGGAGGACTAGCCATTGCCAATAATAGCGGCGGGAGTGGCGGCAACTCCGGTAATACACAGGTGGTGGATGTAGCCCAGCAACGTGCGGCCTTGGATACAAAACTGGCCGGGTTAGTTCCGGATTATAGTTTGGTGAGTGCTTTAACGGACCAAAGCCAGTATACAATTACTTTAGGTACGCAGAGTGATTTAAATAACGAATATAGTCAGGTAGCAAGCGGTCTGGCTATGAGCGGTCTTAACGGAACCTATGATGATTCTGACGGAGATTTGCACCGCCAAGGGCAGTTGGAAGGGCGTTCGTTTGATTTTAACGGAAGCGCAACGGCTCGTCTTAATTTACGCCCGGAAAACAGTGGCGAAATAACAGGAACTTCTGCGCAATTTTACTTAGAAGGCGGTAATTTGTATGTGCAGGAAGTGCCTTTTACTTTTACAGCGAGTGACAAAAATGTAATTGGCACCAATACACATGTTGCTTTAAATGACCGCTATGATGTGTTTGTCAACACAGAAGAAGCAGTCGCGTATAATAATTGGGGGCCGGCTACTATTGAAAAATGGACCGCTTTATATTTAGGCGGTGCTAAAGTAGGAGCGGATACAGAGCATCCCGGATTGACAGTATCGGATTTTGGTATTTGGGATGACTATATTCATACGGAATTTACCGGCAGCCCGATGGGCGAAGGTCTGCGCGATCGACAAGAAGATAAATTTATTTTCTTTGATGAAAGCTATGCGTACAATAAAGCTTTGCGTACGGCCGATCAGGTAACTCTAACGGGTAACGTAATGGCGCACGAAGCGGAAGGATATGTTAATCCCAAAGAAATTTTACAAGTCTATACAGGCGAAATTACGCTCAATTTAGATTTAGCCAACAATACCTTGACCGGCTCGGTAGATATGGACGCGCCCGATGCCTACGATATTGCAAATATGACGGGTGAAATCAAAGGCAGTGTGGTGCGCTTTAACGGACTGGCTTATGAAGAAAATGCTCCATTACCAACGGAAGATAACCGCTTTTTAGGCGGTATGGGTAAGCTGTTGTTTGGCAAATACGGATTGGAAATGGTAGGGGTGTTGGGTAATCAAATTGAAATCCCGGATACTTGGGGAGATCTAAGCGGAGAGGAACTGCGTGATTACCGTAAACAAGGCGACAGCGGTTACGTCTTTGGCGCAAAAGAAAACTAATTCTGTTATATCGGGTCTGCTGAAGTTGGGCAGACCCTTTTTTTATGCGTAAATGTTTGATTTTCTTTTTTTGGGTCGTTTTGAGCAGTACGGGGCAAGGTTATGACCTGTCGCGCGTAGAGTATTTTTTATCTCAAAATAATATGCCGGCGGCCAAACAAGCACTCGCCGAGCAGTATGTGCATATCAGCAGTAAACAAGAGAAAGAAGAATTAGAGCTATTGGCTGCGCAATTATTTTTACGTGAGAAAAATTACGAGCAAGCTGCGGACATTTACCGCAAATTACTGGTAGAAAATCCTTCTCTAGTTCGGGTGAGAATAGGATTAGGATATGCTTATTTTTTGCTGAAAGCAGATGATAAGGCGCGTTATAATCTTCGGTTGGCATTAGCTGATAAAAATTTATCTGCCACGACGCGTCAACAGATTTTAAATGTGTTGGAATTGATACGCCGCCGTAAATCCTGGGGAATTTATGTAAGTTTGGGAATTGTACCGGACAGTAATATTAATATGGTTTCCGGGCGCCGACTCAGTTGTTTTAATTTCATGGGAACGCCTATTTGTCAGGAATTGGATGATGCGGAATCAGATGTAGGTTTTCAAGGGTTTGCCAGTGTGGAATATATTTATAAGTTTAGTGACAGTTGGGGATTACGCAGTCGTCTAGCCGTAGACGCTATAGATTATCGGGATAAACAGTATTCTTTCTGGGGACTAGGGGGTAGTCTGGGGCCGCGCTATGTTACGGACCATGCGGAATATAGCGTAGGGGTCAGCTACCGCCAACAATGGAATGAAGAAAGTCGCTATTATCATGCTCCGGGCGTATATGCACAAAGCACGGCGGATTTATCGCGTAAATTATCTATTTACGGGAAGTTGTCCTATAATAAAGTGAATTATGACCCTGTTTTATACCGTTCTTATGACAGTGATAACTATGGCGGGTATGTGCGTTTGATTTACAATTTAAACAGCCACAGTTATGTGTCGTTAAATACGGGACTTTTTTATGAAAAAAGCGGATACAAATGGAATAGCGCTTTCAGACAAACCTATGGGTTGGGGTATGGAAGGGAATTGCCTTGGGGATTTGTGATGTACGCAGAACCAAATATATCTTTTAACAATTACCAAGATAAACGTTATTTTGCAAATGGAATGGGTGGTTTTGAAGAATGGAAAAGACACGATACCACTTATGGAATTTATATTTCTTTAAGTAGCAAACTATTACGTATTTACAACATTACGCCAACTTTAAATTATATGTATCATAAACGCACTTCCAACGTTTATAATTATGACTATGAACGTAGCCGCTGGGAAATAGGAATCAGTCGTAGTTTTTAGGTTAAAACACTTCGCCAGTGCGGGGCTTTTTGACGGTGGGATATTTCTTATTAATTCGGGCAAACAGCGGGCAATCGGCGCTATGGTCATTGATGATTCCGCAAGCTTGCAAATGAGAATAAACCGTTACAGGCCCTAGAAAACTAAATCCGCGTTTTTTCAAGTCTGCACTAATCCGCGCCGAAAGAGTGTTAGAGGCGGGTACTTTGCCTCCGGCGTGTCCGCTATAGATAATCGTTTTACCGTTGCTGTATGCCCACAAAAATTTACTAAATGTACCAAATTCTTTGCGCAAGCGGCAAAAAGCGTTGGCGTTTTGGATAATTGCCTTGATTTTGCGGGGGGATTTAATCATGCCGGGCGTGTTTAAAATACGCTTGATATCCGACGGGCCATAGTGGGCAATCTTGACATAGTCAAACTGATCAAAGCACTTGCGAAAGATTGCACGTTTTTTGAGCATTAGTTGCCATGACAGGCCGCATTGCATCACTTCCAGCATCAGAAATTCAAATTGCAGGCGGTCCTCATGTAAAGGAACACCCCACTCGGTATCGTGGTACATTTTATCGGTAGCTGTACGGCACCAACTGTTGCAATAAGCCATATATGGACATTATAGCGGTTTTTTGGGTTAAACGGCCCGGCAAAATGTAGCTTACGGATAATTGGTATAATATACATATATGTCCAAAAACTCATTAAATCTGCAAAATAAAACTATTCTCATTACCGGTGCGGCGGGATTTATCGGCTCTGCGTTGGCCGGGCGGGTGTGCAAAGAAAATCCGCAAGCACGTGTAATCGGTTTAGACAGCGTAAATAATTATTACGATATTTCGCTCAAAGAATATCGTCTGGCGCAACTGGCGAAATTGCCCAATTTCACTTTTATTAAAGGGAATTTGGCGGATAAAAATCTGATTACAGAAATTTTTACCAAATACCAGCCGCAAATCGTGGTCAATTTGGCCGCACAGGCGGGAGTGCGTTATTCTATTACCAATCCCGATGCTTACATAGAGGCAAATTTAATTGGTTTTTATAACATTTTGGAAGCGTGCCGCCACTCGTATGACAAGGGCCAAACGGGGGTAGAACATTTGGTGTATGCGTCCAGTTCTTCCGTCTATGGTTCTAACAAAAAAGTTCCGTATGCCATTGAAGATAAAGTGGATAATCCTGTATCGCTTTATGCAGCCACTAAGAAATCAAATGAACTTTTGGCGCACGCCTATGCCAAACTATATAACATTCCGTGCACGGGTTTGCGCTTTTTTACCGTATACGGGCCGGCGGGGCGGCCGGACATGGCGTATTTTGGTTTTACCAACAAACTGGTAAAAGGAGAACAAATTAAAATTTTCAACTTTGGTAACTGCAAACGCGATTTTACCTATGTGGACGATATTGTAGAAGGTGTTTACCGCGTGATGCAAGGCGCACCGGTTCGTCAAAACGGTGAAGACGGTTTGCCATTGCCGCCGTATGCTTTGTACAACATTGGCAATAACTCGCCAGAAAATCTATTGGATTTCGTGCAAATTTTGCAAGAAGAACTTATCCGCGCGGGCGTGTTGGATAAAAACTACGATTTTGAAGCGCATAAAGAATTAGTGGCCATGCAACCCGGAGATGTACCTATCACCTATGCCGACACGACAGCGCTGGAAAAAGATTTTGGTTTTAAACCCAAGACGTCTTTGCGTGAAGGGTTGCGCCGCTTTGCGCGGTGGTATAAAGATTTTTATCAGAAGGAGAAATAAATGACAGATAAGAAAATCGTGCATATTTTTTGGACGGGTGGTTGGGATTCTACATATCGCATTGTAGAGCTTTCCCGTGTGCCGGTAAGCATACAACCCATTTATGTGGCAGATCCGAGCCGGCGCAGTCAGCATCTTGAGTTGCGTGCGATGGACTTAATTATGCATTTACTAGAACAAAAGCCGGAAACGAAGGCCGTGTTTCTACCTATTAAACAAATCAATTTATCTTCTCTGTCCAAAGACCCGCGTGTGGAAGAGGCGTGGAATTTTATTTTCAAGACGGTTTCAATCGGTTCGCAATATAAATGGTTGCCGGTGGTGGCCAAACAATATCCCGGCATTGAATTATGTATTGAAAAACCGAGCGGTAAACGCGGTGGTTGTACTTCTACGTTACATCAGTTCGGCAAACTGATTCAAAATGCAGATGGAAGTCAAAAATTAGACACAGCTTCTTCCGCCCCGCAATGCAGTGCATTGTTTGAGAATGTAAGCTTTCCTATTTTGTCACTCACGGAACAAGATATGCTTGAGCGTATCAAAACGTGGGGGTATGAAGATGTAATGAAACTCATTTGGTTTTGCAATAATCCGTTAAACAATCATTGTTGTGGCTTTTGTACCCCGTGTCAACAGAAAATGTCCAAACATATGGAATTCTTGTTAGACGAAACGGCTCGCCGTCGGTATAAAGTGTTTCGCTTTTTGTCAGCTTTGACGGGAAAGCGCATCGCTATGAAACTATGCATGCTGTATTTCCGTATTTTCAAATCTAAATAACGAAATTTTTTGGTGAAGGAGAAATAATATGAAAATAGCTGTAGCCGGAACAGGATATGTAGGACTTTCACTTGCCACACTTTTGGCCCAACATAACGAAGTAATTGCGGTAGATATCGTGCCGGAAAAAGTGGATTTGATTAATCATAAAAAATCCCCGATTGCCGATAAAGAAATTGAAGATTTTTTGGCAAACAAACCGTTGCACTTAACGGCAACGACCGATGCCAAAACCGCCTACGAGCAAGCGGAATTTGTGATTATCGCCACGCCGACTAACTATGACCCACAGCAGAATTATTTTAATACCAGCGCAGTGGAAGCGGTTATTGAATTAGTCAAAAAATATAATCCCAAAGCCACGATGGTGATTAAGTCTACTATTCCCGTGGGTTATACACGCCAAATCCGCGAAAAAATGGGTGTAAAAAACATCTTATTCAGCCCGGAGTTTTTGCGTGAAGGCCATGCGCTGTATGACAATTTATATCCGTCTCGCATCGTGGTTGGGTCGGATTTAACAGATAAAAATTTGAATGAAAAAGCGCACGAATTTGCAAAGCTTCTGCAAGAAGGTGCTATCAAAAAAGATGTTCCCACGCTTTTCATGGGCTACACAGAGGCAGAGGCCGTCAAACTGTTCGCCAATACCTATTTGGCCTTGCGCGTGAGTTATTTTAACGAGTTGGATACATACGCCGAACTGAAAGGTTTGAACACGCAACCAATCATTGAAGGGGTATGTTTAGACCCGCGCATCGGCAGTATGTATAATAACCCGTCATTTGGTTACGGCGGATATTGCTTGCCAAAAGATTCCAAACAACTTTTAGCAAATTATGCGGACGTACCGCAAAACTTAATTAAAGCTATTGTGGAATCTAACCGCACGCGCAAAGATTTCATCGCGGACCGCGTATTGCAACAAGCCGGTTACTACAATGAAAACAGTGCATTTGACAGCAAGAAAGAACATCATACCGTGATTGGTGTGTACCGTCTGACCATGAAGGCCGGAAGCGATAATTTCCGCCAAAGCTCTATCCAAGGTATTATGAAACGGGTAAAAGCCAAAGGGGCTACGGTCATTATTTATGAGCCCGCGTTGGAAAACGGCACTACTTTTTTCGGTAGCGAGGTAGTCAATGACCTTGCGGAATTTAAGAAACGCGCGCAAGCCATTATTGCCAACCGCTACGACAGCTCATTAGATGATGTGCAGGTCAAAGTGTATACGCGCGATTTGTTCAAACGGGACTAATACCGGGTTAGTTTTGTATAGTCTTATTTGTTTATTTTACGCGGTAAAATAGGTAATATAAAAGAGCCGTACACTTTTTATAAAATAGACACTTGAGTTTTCCTAATTGGGGATCGCAAGTGTCTTATTTTATCTATCGCTATTTCTGACGGGTTTTGATCAATTTTTATCGTTTGCGTTTTAAAAGAAAAAATTTTATACTTATCTTATGAGAATAACGATAGGCATTTTACTCGTGGCGGTGGTGGGTGGATTTGCGGTGTGGCGGTGGTGGCGCAGTAAACGCCCTATTTCGCTGGCCAAAGCACGGCGTAAAATGTATAAACAATTGGACGCTCAGGCCGCGCGCGGGGATAGCAAAGCGATGTATCATTTGGCAGAACTTTTTTATAAAGAGAAAGACGCCCAGTATTATCCCATTATTTTTAAATGGGTGCAAGTGCTGGCGCGGCAAACAAAAGACCCTTCTGTACTGTTGATGCTAGGCGATTTATTTTTGTGCGGTTGCGGTACGGAGCAGAATTTGCAAAAAGCATTGTCTAACTACGAAGAAGCTCTTTCCCAGTCTATCATTTTGGGGCGTGATACGCCCCTTTCCCCCGAAGCATATAATTATTTGGAAAGCCAAATTATTCAAACGCGCAAAGCGTTGGACGGGCAAACTAATTAATTTTTCAGCTTTAAAAAAGAAATATGGTTTGTTACCATAACACGTGTTATGTTAATCCACCCTAAGGAGGCTGTATGCTGAAAAAATACGTGTCATTGTTTGTGATTAGTTTGTTTGCTTTACCTGCTGCACAAGCGCAAATCCAGCAAATTCGCGATGTGTTGCCCAACGACAGAGTAACATCGTTAGAATTAAGTCCGTCTATGGATGTAATTGATAATAGCGGCTCTGTTTCGCTTTCTAAAATGACTATGAAAGGTTATTATAGATTTGCGCCGGACCTGACGGCAGGCATAGAATTGCCGCTAGCACGTTTTGAGTCTCCGGCAGAAAGCAAAAACGGACTGGGCGATATCACGTTATCGCTTTCTATGGGCCGGTATAATGAGGGGCAAGTGTGGTCCTATGGTGCGGTATTGGAAAGTATATTACCTACTGCCACTTCCGATGATTTAGGCACGGGAAAAGTGCAACTTAATCCCTCGGTATACGGCGTATTTATGCCTACGCCGAATTGGTTTTTTGCGCTGGGATATAAACAGCATTGGTCTATTGCGGGGGACGGTGGACGCGACAATATCAATAACGGCCGTATCCGCGGGGCAATCGCATATTTATCCGATACTAATTGGTGGGTGATTTTGGACCCGCGCTATTACATTGACTTTGATAACAAGGGGCAAGCCAAATTTCAACCCGAGGCCGAAATCGGTACGATGAGTAATGAAGGTACGGCGGTATATCTACGAGCCGGAAGTAAATTAAGCGGCAATATGGCCGG
>JAGCKY010000003.1 GCA_017647245.1 Elusimicrobiaceae bacterium | reverse complement strand
TTATTTGGCGGCAAAGTTTCCGCGCGCGCGGGTAACCGCGACAGATATTTCTGCAGATGCCTTGGCTTTGGCGGCGGAAAATGCGCGGCAGACTAAATTGCAAGAGCGCGTGCAACTTTTGCAGAGTGATTTGTTTGAAAATATCAGCGGCACATTTGATTTGATCGTGTCCAATCCGCCGTATATTCCGTCGGAAGAAATACCGGGGCTGTCTGCCGAAGTACGGCACGAGCCGAAACTGGCCTTGGACGGGGGCGCGGATGGGTTGGATATTATTCGTCAAATTATTTCCGTAGCAGCGGATTATCTAAATCCGCAGGGTACGCTGGCGCTGGAAATCGGCGCGGGAGAGGCCGCCGCGGTGTGTGCTTTGTTTGACGGTAACCGTTGGGACGGGGGCATTAAAAAAGATTTTGCGGGAGTAGAGCGTTTTGTATTTGCACGTCTAAAAAAATAGGAGAACACTATGGATAGATTTTTGGTAGAGGGCGGTCATAAACTGAAAGGAACGGTTAAAATCAGCGGGTCAAAAAATGCGTGTTTGCCGATTTTAGTAGCGTCTTTGCTTACAGACGATAAATTTGTTTTACACCGCGTGCCGAACTTGCGTGATGTGCGTACTACCCTTAAAATTCTAACTGCGCTGGGCAAAAAAGTTTCCTACGAGAACGGTACGGTTACCATTTGTGCGGATGGAAAACTCAAAAACACACTGCCCTATGAGCTGGTCAAACAAATGCGCGCAAGCTTTTGGGTAGCAGGTCCTTTGCTGGCGCGTTTTAAATCGGCAGAAATTCCGTTGCCCGGTGGCTGTGCCTTGGGTGCACGCCCGGTGGATATTCATTTGAAAGGGTTTGAGCGATTAGGCGCAACCTGCAAAACCGAGCGCGGCAATGTGATTTTATCGGCCAAAGAATTACGTCCGGCCAAAATTACCTTGCGCTTTCCGAGTGTGGGAGCGACGCAAAATTTAATGATGTGCGCGGCGTTAATTCCCGGTGAAACGGTTTTGGAAAACGTAGCCAAAGAGCCGGAAATTGACGACGTATCAGCGGTGCTGTGCGAAATGGGCGCGGAAGTATTTAACGACGGAAAAGGCCGCCTGATTATACGCGGCAAAAAGCAGCTGCATGGCACGGAACATACCGTGGTGGCCGACCGCATTGAAAGCGGCAGTTATATGTTGGCGGCCGCCGCGGCGCGCGGCGATGTGCGTGTGGAAAATTGTGTGCCGGAACATAATTCCATTTTGCTGGATTTGTTGCAGGAAGCGGGCGTGCCGCTTGAAATCGGCGTTGATTTTGTGCACATTAAACCGTATGACAGCCCACTTAAACCTCAGCGCATTAAAACCGCACCGTATCCGGGTTTTGCGACGGATTTGCAGGCGCCTTGGATGACGCTAATGACCTTGGCGGGCGGCGCGAGCGAAGTGGACGAAGATATTTTTGAAAACCGCTTTATGCATGCGCCCGAGCTGGTGCGTATGGGCGCGGAAATTTTAACCGAAAAAAGTATTGCCCGTATTAACGGGGTCAAGCAACTGTCCGGCGCACACGTGATGGCGTCTGATTTGCGCGGTGGGTTTGCTTTGTTAATGGCGGGTTTGTGCGCCAGCGGTACGACGGAAATTGAACGTGTGTATCACATTGACCGCGGCTATGAAAACCCCGAAGGCAAACTCAATGCCATCGGTGCCAAAATCACGCGCTACAATCCGGATAAAGATGACTTTTAGGGCATTTGCAAGAACCATATTAGAGCGCGGTGACAGGCGTTTCTATGGCGCAGGTCCGACGGGTTTTAAGCGGCTGATGCAGCGGCTGGGTAATCCCCAAAATTCCTATCAAATTATTCACGTAGCCGGCACGAACGGTAAGGGGAGTGTTTGCTATTTGTGTGCGGAAATTTTGAAAGCCGCCGGATATAAAACCGGGCTGTTCATCTCGCCGCATTTGCATCATATCACCGAGCGTATACAAATCAACGGACATAAAATTTCACAAGCGGATTTTAAGCGTTTGTGTAAACAAGTGTTTGCGGCGGAAGAAAAAAAACTAAACTTTTTTGAATTTATTACCGCGGTTGCTTTTTTGTATTTTGCCGAGAAAAAGGTAGATTGGGTAGTGTTAGAAACCGGACTAGGCGGGGGAAAAGACCCGACGAATATCTGTAAACCGGCCGCGTGTGTACTTTCTTCTATTGGGCTAGACCATTGTCATATTTTAGGAAATACGCTATCGCAAATCGCACGCGAAAAAGCGGGCATTATCAAAAAAAATATCCCTGTTTTTTGTCCACCCCTGCCGCCGAAAGTAATGCAGGAAATCTGCACGATTACAAGTAAAAAACACGCCCCTTTATATGTTATCAAACAAGGCCAACCCTTTGAACTGGCGGGCATAGATTGGCAAAAAGCCGACACGATTTTACAAAAAGGCGCGGCGCGGTGGCGGTTTCATTTGCTTGGTGAAAAACAAGTGCAAAATGCGTGTTTGGTATATCAGGTTTGCCGCACATTAAATATACCGGAGCGTGCAATTAAACAGGGGTTGGCGCGCGTGAGAATTCCGGCGCGTTTTGAAATCATACACTTTGGGGAAAGAACCCTGATTTTAGACGGTGCGCATAATCCGCAAGCGATGGAAAATTTGATGAAATTTTTGCAAAAAAGCCCATGGAAAAAGCACCTCGCTGTGGCCTGCGGCTTTATGTGCGACAAAGATTATCCGACCATGTTGCGCATACTAAACAAGCAAGGGTGGCCTGTGTATATTGCCGATCCGCTCAGCTTGCGCGCCGCTACGTCTCGGGAAATAAAAGCAGCTTTGCCGCGCGGTATGAAGATAAAATATAGCGGCTTTCCGATGGATGTTTTACCAAGAGCGTTCCAAAAATATCAGACCGTTCTTGTTACCGGGTCTTTTTACCTAATGTCCAACGTGCGTAATTTACTTAAATATCCCGTTAAAAGATAAAATTCTTACAAATTCTTGTTCCAAGCGGGGAATTATTTTTTATGGTACAGTACCATTTTCCAGCGTTGGTATCATTGGAATTAAGAAAGACTTTTGTAATGACAAAATGCGTCGCGTACCCGTCCCCGCGCCCCTGCGCGTGCACGTACGGAAAAAAAGATTGACAGCTGGCTCTAATTGTAGTTAAATTTAGTATACCCTTTTTAGGCGGAGACCGTATGGAAAACAATCAAATGGACAGTCAATTAGATATTTCCCAGTTTTTAAATAAATTTAATCAAGGTACTACCCCTTCCAGTTCGGATATTTTATCTTCGGAAAAGCCCAGCATCAGTCTTTCTTCTGTGGAGGAAAACAGCCGCTCTTTTGAAAAATTAGAGCAAAAAATGGAAGCATTAGAGGAAAAGTTCGCCATTTCTTCGGCGCAAAATGACGCTGTTTTAAAGGAATTGGCCTACACCCGCCAAGCCGTGGAAAGCCAAAAAACAAGAGATGCTTTCCTGTCCAATTTGTCTACGACTATTGCCAATTTAAAGGCCAGCGTGGAAGCACTTTCACGCAACCGCCCGTATACGCCGGTATATAATCCGCCGCCTCCGCCGCGTTCGTTTGACACGCCTGCGACGGCATCGTATACGACCCAAACCTATTATACGCAACCGGCCACCGGCCAGCAAAACGAACTCCGCTTGGCTTATCAGGAAAAGGAAGCCGCTTTGGCCGCTTTGCATACGGCGCGTTTGGAAAAAGAACAGGTGGAAGCTAGCTGGAATGCGGACCGCACCGCACAAGAGAGCACCATTCAGCAATTGCGTGCCGAAAAAGATTTAGCACAAGCCGGTTGGGAAGCGGCTTTGTCCGAAAAGGATAAATTGGCCGCGTCTTGGGATAAAGAACGTGCCGCACAGTTGATTGAGCTGGACGTTGCCAAAACCGAAACAACGGAAAAGAACCGCATTATCGCCAGCTTACAGCAGAAAGCTTCGCAGTTAAAAGCCGTTAATGTGGCGTTAGACCGCGAAATTAAACGCGTGCAACAAGAGCGCACAGAGGCCTTGCGTAAATCGGCCGAGCAAG
>JAGCKY010000023.1 GCA_017647245.1 Elusimicrobiaceae bacterium | reverse complement strand
TACAAAAAAAAAAAAACAAGTCAAGCCCTTTTTTAATCATTTAAAACACATTTAAAAATTGCTTGAGAAAAATTAAAACTGAAATTAAAACCGCGGGGGAAGTTTAGTATAATTTTTTTATGGTAAAACTCAATCGGCCGCATATCGGCATTTTCGGACGGGTCAACGCGGGCAAAAGTTCGCTCATTAACGCCATCGGCGGGCAGGAAATCGCGCTCGTTTCCGATGTGGCGGGCACGACCACGGACCCCGTCAAAAAAAATATAGAAATTTTGGGCATCGGCCCGGTGACGCTTGTGGATACGGCGGGGTGGGACGATACGTCTGAACTGGGGGCGGCGCGCGTGGCCAAAACGCGCGAAGTATTGCATCAGGTCAATTTGGCGATTTTGGTCTACGCGGGCGATTTCGGCGCGCCGGAAAAAGAACTGGTCGCTGAGTTTGCCGCGCAGAAAATTCCGTTTTTTATCGTACATAATAAACTGGATTTATTTCCGCACGCGCCCGCGGAAATTGACGGCGCGGAAGTGGTGTCTTGTGCACACGGAGAGGACAATTCGGATTTAATGGCCGCCATTATTCGTCACCTGCCGCAAAGTGCCTATGCACATGATGATATTTTTGGCGGGTTTGTGGGGGAGGGCGATGAAGTGGTGCTGGTGATGCCCATTGACGGCTCGGCGCCCGAGGGGCGGCTGATTTTGCCGCAAGTGCAAGCCATGCGCGGGCTAATGGATTTGCACGCGGTGGGGATTTGTTTGCAACCGCAAGAGCTCGCCGGGTGGCTTGAAAATCATACGCCCAAATTAGTGGTGACCGATTCGCAAGCGTTTAAAGAAGTCAGTGCGATTGTGCCCGCGGATATCCCGCTGACGAGCTTTAGCATTTTGTTTTCGCGCTTGAAAGGCGATTTTGATTTGTTTTTGCAGAGCACGCCGAAAATTGACCGCTTGCAAGACGGCGATAAAATTTTGATTTTGGAATCGTGTACACACTCGGTTAATAAATGCGATGACATCGGCCGCGTGAAAATTCCGAACTGGCTACAAAAGAAAACAGGCAAAAAGTTAGTCTTTCAAACTTTGTCTAATTTGGACCCGTTGCCGACGGATTTATCCGGCTATAAACTGGCCATACAATGCGGCGGCTGTATGGTGACGCGCGCACAAATTTTGGACCGCGTGACGCGCCTTGCCCAAGCGGGCGTACCTGTGAGCAATTACGGTATGACAATTGCCTATTGCAACGGGATTTTTGAGCGCGTAACGGAAATTTTCCGTCGCTGATTTTAAGCGCTCTTGACAAAAAATGCCGCACCGCTATACTATATAAAGAGGTCATTATGAAAAAATTTTTGGGGCTTATTTTATGTTTGGCAAGCGCGGTGCTGTGGGCCGCTCCTACGACGAATGTGACGGTCACGCACCCGACCACTACGGCCGTGAAAAATGAGCCGCGCACCAGCGTGGCGGTATCTCACCCGCAGACAAGCGTGCAAGTCAATGCCCCGCGTACCAATGTGACGGTTGTTAAACCGCAAACAAATGTTGCGTTAAATCAGCCGCAAACCACCGTGACGGTTACGCATCCGACTACATTTGCTACAAGTTCCGCTTCGGAAAATGCCAAAGCAAGCAATAGTAATTCATCGGGCGGCAAGTCATCTCCCAAATCCGAGGGCAGTTATACTCCGTCTTACAAAAATGCCAAGCCGCTGGGAAATAAAGGCGCGGATAATATACCTGCCGCGGCTAAATTAGGCAAAGGCGAAGGGGGGCTTGGGCAAATGAACGCACAGGAACAAGCGGCGCGTGATGCAACAGTTTCTAAAGAGACCCAACACAAAGCGCAACTCAACGCAAAAGCAGAACGAGATATGGCCAAGGTTATGGGCAATCTCAAAGGTTTGGAAGGGCAGTTGCAAAAAGAGATGGGCAATGGAAAATAAGTTTACAATTATCAATACCCCACTTACGAGCGGGGTATTTTTTTTGGTTGTTTTCTAATCGGGGAAAAAGGGCTTGACTTGTTTTTTTTTTTTGGTACAATACGGGGGTAGTGAATATTTTTAGATGTCGCCCTGAAAGGTTTTTGTTCAGGGCCTCATCCTTATAAAGAAAGCGGTTGAGGTCCTGAGCAACAACATCTCAGGACGACAAAGAAAGGAGAGGTCATGAAAAATCGTGCATTTACGCTAATAGAATTATTGGTAGTAGTATTAATCATCGGCATACTCGCCGCCATTGCGTTGCCGCAATATCAAAAGGCAGTGGATAAGGCGCGCTTTGCACAAATGCTTATCGTCGCGCGCGCCATTAAAGACGCCCAAGAAGTGTATCATATGGCCAACGGCACTTACGCTACAGATAAAGATGATTTGGATATGCAAGCACCCCAGGGAATCGGAATTACTTCCACATTGAATGGATGTTCCGGTTCCGTTCCCTATGCTGTATATATTCAATGGAATAAATTGCCCGGCATATTGCTCATTAGTGGTTACGACAAGCAGTGTGAGGCGCAAAGCAGAAATAACGGTTTCTGGGTGGGCAAAAATGCTTGTTATGCTGACCAGAATAATGACAGGGCTAACTCCTTATGCGCTGCTTGGGCGGGCCAAACGAAACAAACAAGTGCCGGAGCCGGCAGTTATTATACGTATTATATGTAATAATTGGGCAATCAAAACCCCCGCGATTATTTGTATCGCGGGGGTTTTGTTCGGTAAAACTTATTTCACTCTGCCGGCGGAACCAAATACTTTCTCGTTCTTATCGGCATACATTTTGGTCAACTCTTCGCGGGCCGGACCTAAGTATTTGCGCGGGTCAAATTCAGCCGGTTTTTCCGCAAAGATTTTGCGAATCGTGGCGGTCATGACTAAGCGGCCGTCGGAATCCACATTGATTTTGCACACAGCCATTTTGGCGGCTTTGCGCAGTTGTTCTTCCGGGATACCGGCGGTGTTGTCCAATTTACCGCCGTATTTGTTGATTTGTTCCACAGCCCATTGCGGTACGGAAGAAGAACCGTGCAAAACAATGGGGAAACCGGGCAAGCGTTTAGAAACTTCTTCCAAAATATCAAAGCGAAGTTCCGGTAATTTCTCGCCTGGTTTAACTTTAAATTTGTACGCACCGTGAGAAGTGCCGATAGAAATAGCCAAGGAATCCACGCCCGTGCGTTTAACGAAATCTTCTACTTGCGCGGGGTCGGTGTAGGTGTGGTGTTCGGCGGAAACTTCATCTTCAATACCCGCCAAAACGCCCAATTCGCCTTCCACGGTTACGTCGTGCTGGTGGGCATAATCCACTACTTTTTTGGTCAGCGCGACGTTTTCTTCATACGGCAAGCTGGAGCCGTCAATCATTACGGACGAAAAACCATTATCAATGCAGTCTTTGCACAATTCAAAGCTGTCACCATGGTCCAAGTGCAAGCAAAGCGGTACAGGTTTGCCGATAGCGGGCATCATTTCCACCGCGCCGCGGGCCATCCAGCGTAGCAAAGTAGCGTTGGCATATTGGCGGGCACCTTTGGAAACTTGCAAGATGACCGGGGAACCGGTTTGCACACAAGCGGTTACGATGGCTTGCAACTGCTCCATATTGTTGAAGTTATACGCCGGAATGGCATAGCCGCCTTCCATGGCGTCTTTGAACATCTGCCGGGTGTTGACTAAACCCAGCTCTTTATACGAAACGGTCATGAGAACTCCTCCTCAAAAAATTTACTGATCATTTCCATTTTACAATTTTTATACCAATAAGGATAGCCGTTTTTTATTTGAAAAAATACCCCTTGACTTGTTTTTTTTTTTTGGTACAATTGGAAAGGTAGGGATATTAAACAAGAGGAGAGGTTATGAAAAATCGCGCATTCACGCTTATAGAGCTGTTAATTGTTGTATTAATTATTGGTGTGCTGACTGCTATTGCTTTGCCTAAATACCAAACGGCGGTGGACAAAAGCAGATATGCTACTTTGATGCCGATGGCAAAAAGTTTGGCTAGTGCACAAGAAAGTTTCGAAATGGCAAACGGATATTATAGCGAGGATCTATCCAAGTTAGATGTGCAATTCCCGGGCAACTCAAGTGGCTACAGCGGTACGTTGATGGAAGATATTACGGCGACCATTAGTGATACGGCGGATTATGACTTTGTAAAAATGAGCAAAGAGGGATTGAATAATAATTACATTTTGTATTTAAACAAAAGCGGGAATTATCCTAATGAAATACATTGTGAAGCATTAAAAAATAATAATCGTGCCAAACGGCTGTGTGAAACATTGGGTGGTGTAAAGATAAAAGGCAGTCTAACCGAAGGATACGATACGTATATTTTGGAAGGCACGGGCAACGGCCTTTCGTACAGCATAGCGGTCGTGATGAAAGGAGTCCAATGTAGCGAAGACGAAAATAGCGGAACAAAGTCTTGTAATGTGACTAGAGACGATAATTCAGTCATCAAAACCGTGTGTACTAATAAAGATAATCCTAGTACCTGTACGTATCACATTTATGATAAAGAGGGTTATCGCTGGGAATGTTTGGGCTCAAAGGGCAAATTTGTTAACGGAGTGTGTCTGCCCACAGCAAAAGGTGCGTATGCCTATCGGTATGATGATGAAGGAAACAGAAAAGAAATGCAATGTGATAGCTATGATAGTACGGCAGACCACTGTAAAGATTGGGTAGTGCGTACGTATAACGAAGATAATACCAAGATTTCGTCTGACAAGCGTGTTTGTGAAACATGGGGAAGTGATGGCAATTGTACGTCCTATAAACAAAATAACGGGTATAATTCTTTTGGAACAAGTGCCGGATATGCTTTCAGCTCTGATATTAAGCCGCACCAAGACCTAGGTTCTTTGGATGTATCCAACAAGACTCTAAATTGGGCGCAATTAAATTGCGCCGCAGTAGACAACGAAGGAACTTGTACCTCATTTAAGAACGGTTATTTTGATACCATGATAATCGACGAGAATAAATTGAATATGCATGGAGAGCGCATTAATTGCAGTAAGGTCACCAGTGACAGACAATGCGAAACCGTCAGTTCGTATCAAACATTGGACAGAACTTATAACGATAATGGTAAAGAAGAAAGCAAAATATGGCGTGAATGTTTGACGCGTGATACTTCTGGCAATTGTACCAATTACTCAACGAATAGCAACAATAATTACCAAGAGAATTATACTTACGATAGCAATAACAATCAAACTTTGTATACGCGCTATCGTTGTGCTACGGTGAGCAATGCCACAGAATGTGCCACATACGCAACAAGTGAGCAAGTATCTTATACATATAATGAACAGAACAGACAAAAATCAGAAGTAAGAACTGGATGCGATACGTACGAAGGTACAACTTGCACACAATTAAGTAGTGCCTCTACTAGCACTTACAAAACGTATGCGGAAAACGGTACAACGCAAACCTCACAAACAACTATCAAATGCAATCAATACAAAGGGCTATCATGCACGGGTGGTTGGACGGTTACGATTGTACCGTACGTAAACGGCAAAGCCGATAATAATCATAAGGATATTAACAGTAATTGCAGCAAGGTAGACATGGCTACCGGACAATGTTTAGACGAATAATCTGACAACAACCAAACCACAAGTGAATCCCCGGTGATAAATCCCCGGGGATTTTACTATTGATTGCCTGATTATATTTTTTACTTGCCAAAAAATGGTTTTGTGAGTATAATGTATCATAAGGATAATAGCGCGCGTACGGACAAAAGGATTTTGTACGCCGAGAGAAAAGATTTTTAAGAGGATTTATGACCGATCGTATTGTGCCCAATAAACGAGCTGTATATACCGACGTAACGCAGAAAGCCGTGCAAACGTATGTGCTTTCGGACAGTGAGCAAAAACAATTGGAAAAATTGGACGTGCTGTACCGTGCTTTGTGTGCGGTGCTGTACAATTTTGTGCCGACTTCGGGTCACCCGGGCGGCAGTATTTCGTCGGGGCGTATCGTGCAACTGTTGTGGCAACATACCCTAAAATACGAGCTGGCCGATCCGTTGCGTGACGATGCCGATATTTTATCCTATGCCGCCGGACACAAGGCGCTGGGGCTGTATGCTGGGTGGGCATTGCGCAATGAATGTGTGCGTCAGGCGCGGCCGGAGCTTTTGGCCAAAGCGGAAAAAGACCAATTGCGGTTGGAAGATTTATTGGGTTTTCGTCACAATAAAGTGCAAGGCACGCCGCTTTTTACTAAATTTCACAGCAAAACCTTGGGCGGTCACCCGGAGCCGTTGGTGCCGTTTGTCAAAACTTCTACCGGAGCCAGCGGTGTGGGCGATGCGTCCGCGGTAGGTTTAGGACTTGCCGCCGCCGATGTGTACGGAGAAAATGGGCCTATCGTGCATATTTTGGAAGGGGAAGGCGGGCTGACCGCCGGGCGTGTGAGCGAAGCGTTAGCTTGCGCGGCGACTGCACAGCTTAAAAATATCATTTTTCATATTGATTGGAACGAAGCTTCTATTGAAACCAACCGCGTCACTGCCGACGGGGATAATCCCGGCGATTACACCCAATGGACGCCTATGGAGTTGTTCCGTATCCACGATTTTAATGTGATTTTTGTGCCGAACGGACATGATTTTAAACAAGTGTATGCCGCGCAGAAAGCCGCGCTCAATCAAACCAATCATCAGCCGACGGCTATTATTTACCGCACGGTAAAAGGTTGGAAATACGGTTTAGAGGGTAAGGCATCGCACGGGGCCGGGCACAAATTCTGCTCGCCGGAATTTTATAATACGTTGGCGGAAGCGGAAAAATTATTCGGTGTATCTTTCCCGCGTTTTGAGGGGGAGAAAACCCCTGAAAATATAGAGGCCAATTATTGGGCGGTACTGGAAATGTTCCGCGCGGCTTTGGCTAAAGATAAAGAACTCACGGCGTATGTGGCTGGTTGCGTGGCCGCGCGCGGCGAAGCGTTAGCCGCCGCTAAACGCCACGTGCGCGAAGGGCTGGGCGATGTGCACCGTGTGTATACCGATTTTATGCCGGAAAATGTTCCGGCCGAATTTACGTTCACGCCGGGAGAAAAATATACCACGCGCGGGGTACTGGCAAATGTACTTGCGCATATCAATAAGCAAACCGGCGGTACGATTTTAACTGCATCGGCTGACTTGTACGGCTCTACCAATGCAAGTAAGATTTCTAAAGATTTTCCGAAGGGATTTTTCAACGCGGTGGAAAATCCGCTCAGCCGCGAAATTTCTGTAGGTGGTATTTGTGAAGACGCAATGTCGGGCGTGTGTAGCGGGATTTCGTCGTTCGGGCGGCATATCGGCGTGGCATCTTCGTATGCGGCATTTTTAGCGTTTTTCCACGTGGCGGCACGTTTGCACGCGATAGGATATCAAGCGGCGCGCGAATTTGGCGGGCATCCCAATACACTGATTTTATTTAACGGACACACAGGACTTCCCACTGGCGAAGATGGCCCGACGCACGCCGATCCGCAAGCGTTGCAACTGGTACAGGATAATTTTCCAAAAGGCGCGAGCATTAGTTTGACGCCGATGGAAGTAGATGAAATTTGGCCGCTTACCGTGCAGGCATTGCGCTTGCGCCCCGCGGTGCTCAATGCTTTTGTCACGCGGCCGTCCGATGCCTTTTTGGACCGGGCCGCTTTGGGCCTCGCCCCTGCAATAAATGCGGTAAAGGGTGTGTATTATATGCATCAGCCGCAAGGGGAGCCGGACGGTGTAATTTTTGTGCAAGGAGCCGGCGTGGGGCGGATTTTCGCCTCGCAGGTGTTGCCACAACTGAAGAAGGAAAAAGCAAATGTGGCGGTGGTTTACGTTACCAGCCGCGAGTTGTTTGAAGCTTTACCGAAGCAAGAACAAGAAAAACTAGTCCCGGCGAAATGGAAACAAATTGCCACCGGGATTACGGATTTTACATTGCCGACGTTGGACTGCTGGCTGCATAGCGACGCCGGCCGCGCTTGCGCGCTCTATCCGCATAAAAATGGCGGATATTTGGGCAGCGGCAGCGCCGAAAAAGTGTATCAGGAAGCAGGGCTGGACGGCCCGGGCCAGCTACGCGCTGTCAACGAATATTTGGCACTGCGTAAAAAGTCCAACTGGCAGTAATTTTATTAAGGAGAAAAATATGGCAGAAGAAAAACCTTATCTAACCGGAAGAACGTATATTTTTAAATTGCCCAAAGGCAAAGACTTAATGGAATCTTTGGCGGCGTTCTGCCACGATAATCAGGTCAAATGCGGCATCGTCAATGTAATCGGTGCGGTAGAAAACGCCACATTAAGCTGCTTTGACCAAAAGAAAAAGAAATACGATAAAAAAGTCATCGCGCAACCGTTGGAAATCGTCAGCTTGTCGGGCAATATCAGTATTCAAGACAATCGCCCGTGCGTGCACGCTCATGTGATGTTTTCCAATCAAAATTACGAAGTGTTTGGCGGCCATTTGTTGCCGGGCACAAAAGTGTTTGTGGGCGAAGCGTATATCCAAGAATTAGTAGGCGAACCGAAAGTACGTCGCATGGATAAAGTAGTCAAAGTTTCCTTGTGGAACTAATTGCCGGTACATTTAAAAACCCCGCTCAATGAGCGGGGTTTTTATTATTTTATATCGCGTAGCAAGTGGCGTTTTGTTTCTTGCGCAAGTTTGTGGCGAATGCGCCAAATCATATATAAGTTGGGCAATGTCATTAAAGTGAGCATAAATACTACCAAGGCCCAAACAAAGCGGGTACTGATACCTATTGAAAAGGCATCGGGGGCAATTTTCCAATGCAGGGAAAATGCAGTACCCAACCCGCCGCCGATAGCAGACATAATCAAATAGGTAATACGCCACGGCATGACCCATTTA
>JAGCKY010000022.1 GCA_017647245.1 Elusimicrobiaceae bacterium | reverse complement strand
GCCAAGTGGGCGACACAGGCGTCATTGCAATAGACGGACAAGAAATCGCATGCGTGTTGGACGTGCAAAAACCCATTGGCAAAATTTTCAATCATAAAATAAACGGCACATTATCTGTTGGCGACAAAGTGGCCTTGCAAGTCAATAAGGATTTACGCGCGCGTGCTGCGGCTAATCACAGCGCCATTCACGTGCTCAATGCTGCCTTGCGCCAAGTGTTTGGCACGGGCGTACATCAGAGTGGGTCTTTTGTATCGCCGGAGCGTTTCCGCTTTGACTATACTTTATCTAAAACTCCGACACAAGACGAGTGGAAAAAAGTGTGGCAAATTACCCAGCAAGCCATTGATGACGCTCTGCCGGTTGTTTGCGAAGAACGCCCTTTGAAAGACGCGGCCAAACTCGGCGCGGTAACTTTGTTGGGTGAAACGTATGCAGACCCGGCGCGCTTTGTGCTCATGGGGGGCAGTTTTGAAAAGCCCGAAGAAAAATACAGCTTGGAACTCTGCGGCGGAACACACGTGACCAATACCGCGCAAGTGATTACCATTGTGCCGCTTAAAGAAGGTTCGCTTTCCGCAGGCGTGCGCCGTATTGAAGGCGCGGCAGGTAAAGCAGCATTGGATTATTTGAAAAAAGTAAATGCGGGTGTGGAAAATATGGCCGCGCGTTTAATGGTGCCGGTGCCGGAAATCGGCGCGCGTTTAAATCAAATTTTAGATGAGCTTAAAGAAGTCAAAAAACGCTACGCGGCTTTCCGCGAAAAAACCTTGGCGGCCGGTGGTGTGGCCCAAGTCAGCTTTACCATGAAAAACGGCGCAACACTTGTTCTGCAAAATGCCGAAGGTGCACAACCGCGCGAATTGCGCACGATTGCCGATACCATCGGGCAAAAATATCAAAAAGCGCTGGTGGTGGTCAGCACAGACCGTGACGGTAAACGCTCGTTTGTTGTCAAAATGGTGGGGCAACTGCCTAACACCAATGCATTGGAAGTAGCCAAACAAATCGCCGCAAATCTGAACGGTCGCGCCGGTGGACGGCCGGACTTTGCCCAAGGTGGCGGCGAGGCCAAAGACGGCTGGCAAAACTTTATGGCTTCGCTCAAAGAAACCGTATAAATTTCCATACAGGGCCCAAAAACAGATAGGTCTAAAAATCGGTCAAAAATAGGACCTAGGACCCTGTCTGTGCAGCCGCTTAAACATTTATACTATACGTGTTGGGTGACTTTGAAACCAAAAGGAGAGAAAAATGAAAAAGACAGTATTGGTGTTGTTTTTGTTAGGTTTAGGGGTAGTGTCTGCCCAAGCGCAAAGCCCGGGTGACAGAATGGTAATCAGCGCGGCGCTAATGAATGAGCACGTCAATCGCGCGGTGGCTCAAGTGGAAAAGGGCGCCAAACAACAAATCGCCAAAGCCAAAGAACAAGCGGAAGTGGCGAAAGAATGTGAAGAAGCGACCAAACAACTGAAAGCTTTATCAAAGCTCAGCGAGAGCGAGGCCTTAAAGAATGTGATAGGCTATCATCAAAATTTAATTACCAAAGGTTTAATGGAAGGCAAAGAAGAATCAGTTGCCCAACACGTGTTTTTGGCGTACGAAGAATTAGTCAATGCGTTGAAAGTGTTGACGGAAGAAGACTCCCAATTGGGAGAGCTGGCCGGTAAGGCTGCCAATCACAGCTACTGGGTGAAACAGCAACGCCGCGGTCTTACATTGTCTGAAATAAATGTTTGGGCACATCATGTATTTCCGTATTTGCTGGACTAAGAATTGAAATAAATAGTTTGAGAGTAGAGACCCTCGGATTTATCCGAGGGTTTTTTTGTAGGTCTTTTTGGCAGGCGTTTTTTCTTCTGAAAAATAGGGCTTGACTTGTTTTTTTTTTTTGGTACAATACGGGGGTAGGCAATTATTTTTAAAGTCGTCATTGCGGGCGTGGACCCGCAATCCAGTGTTGTTTATAAAGGGAAAAAAGGCCTTAATAAACAGACTGGATCCCGGATCCATGTCCGGGATGACGAAAAGAAAAATACAAAGGAGATCTTATGAAAAAGAAAGAAAAACAAATAAAAACAAGATGTCATGCTGAGAAGTTGTTACTCAGCATCTCCCGCTTTTTAAGTTGTTGCTGTTTTACAAAAACAACCAACAACAAGAAAGAGGGAGGTCCTGAGAAACTACACCTCAGGACGACAACTCTATTTAATAACGGCTTTACGCTTATAGAACTATTAGTCGTAGTCCTTATCATCGGTATACTGGCGGCCATAGCGTTGCCGCAATATCAAAAGGCGGTGTTGCGGGCACGTTTTGTACAGGCCAAAATAGCGGGACGGACATTGGTAAACGCCGAAGAGCTTTATTATATAAACAACGGCTCATATACTGCGGATTATTCGGCCCTGGGGGTAGATTTGCCCGGGATTACCAGTGACATTTCTTCTTGTACGGATACGGCCACGTCTTGTACACTGGAATTTGATTGGGGACGATGTACAATAGGTAGTGATCGTGTGTCCTGTTTCGTGCCAAAAAACAAGGAGGTTATGGCGTATATGTCTTTCTTTTTATACTCTCACTACAAGGGCAAGATATATTGCGTGGGATTTGGTACACAAGGGGAAAATATTTGTAAATCCGATACAGGTAATCCAACAAAAAGTACGAATTGGACAAGTGATAATTACGGGGTATATGAGTACTTGTAAAAATACGGATTCGGTCACAAGTCGGCTTACTGACGTGCGCCGCTTGCGACCCCGCCTCGCCATGCTCGCCTTTCGCTGCAAAATCGCAGCTCAAACTCGCATAAGGCTCCGGCTTTCTCATCCTAACGCCACACCAAGCAGTTGGTGTGGCTTCCCTACAAAAAATAAACCCCGCTTACGCGGGGGTATATTTTTTGGTAGGGATAGGATTCGAACCTATGTAGGGCGTAGCCCGACGGTTTTACAGACCGTTGCTTTTGACCACTCAGCCACCCTACCGATTAAAATAAAAGGTTTTTACGACGGGGTCAAAATAACTTCCTATTTATTATAGCAAAAAATAGACGGGCGTGTCCTATCTGTTTAAAAAAGTTCAGACGGAATGATAAAATTTACATCTGGGCAAACGGGCTGTATTCTCTACATCAAAAAGATTATGTGTTTGTGTGCAGGTTTTATTTTTTCAGACGGAAAAATGGACGAAGACCTGCAGACTTTTCAAGCCATAAAACTAAAGATAAAAAATAAAAACGATTGGTCCAAAATTGATAAAATAACATTATGCAAAACAGTTACGACACCCCTTTAATGAAGCAGTACGCTGAAATCAAAAGTAAACACCCGGGCATTATTCTTTTCTTTCGGTTGGGCGATTTTTACGAAATGTTTGACGAGCAGGCGCGCGAAGTCAGTGCGCTGTTAAGTCTTACCTTAACCCAACGTCACGGCGTGCCGATGTGCGGAATCCCATTTCATGCGGCGGCCACTTATATCGGACGTTTACTCAAAGCGGGTAAAAAAATTGGCATTTGCGAGCAAGTCAGCACTTCTGCCGATGCTAAAAGCAAGCTTTTTGAACGCAAAGTCATCCGCGTGATTACCCCGGGCACGGTCATGGAAGATAATATGTTAGACGCCAATCAGTCCAACTTTTTGGTCTGCCTGCAGGTGGAAAAAGACGGTTGGGGGCTGGCATGCGTGGATATTTCCACGGGGGAATTTTGGGCCACGCAAAACGCGGCGGACCCGCATTTAACCGATTTGGCAGGTGCACTGGCCGCTGTGAATCCGGCTGAAATTATGGCTAGCGCGGAAACATTGCAAGTGTTGCAAAATAAAATTGTTATTCCGTCTACCTTGCCGCTGACGGAACTGGCGGCTTTCCACGCGACGGATCGCACAGTCCCCGCGGCTTGGCCCATGCAGTCTGCTTGGCAAGAAAAACCGTTGGCGCTTGCGTGCGCGAAACAAATTTTACAATATGTAGCCACCACCGAACCGGGCGCGGAAAACACATTGATACCGTCGTACCGCCATTTAACCGATTATTTGCAATTGGATGAAATGCCGTCAGTTCTTTGGAATTGGTAGAAAGCCAAGAAGGTGGCCGTGCAGGCAGTTTGTGGGCTTTAATGGACCACACCAAAACCGCTTTTGGGAGTCGTAAACTCAAAGAATGGATTTTGCATCCGTCGCTTTCGGTGGAAGAAATCCGTCGCCGCCAAAATTGCGTGCAGGGACTGATGCAAAACCAAGAAGCTTTGGGTGCACTGGCCGCTATTTTGCAAAATCTTTCCGATGTAGAGCGTATTATGACACGCACCGCGGCCGGTACGGCTTCGCCGCGTGATTTGGGCGGACTTCGCCAATCACTTTTAAACACCGAGCCACTACACCGTTGGTTAGAAAAATACGGCGCGCAAGTATCGCCGCATTTGCAAGAGCGTTTTGAAGCGGTTTATCCGGCCGCCAAAGAAATGGCGCAACTGATGTACAGTGCCATTTCGGAAGAGCCGCCTTTGCATATCGGTGACGGTAACATTATTCGTGCAGGTTATAATGCAGAGTTAGATGAACTGCGTTCTTTGCGCCAAGGCAGCGGCAAAGCGTTGGAAGAACTTTGCGCGCGCGAAAAAGAAAAAACCGGCATTACCAATATGAAAGCCGGATATAATTCCGTGTACGGTTACTATTTGGAAGTGAGCAAAGGGCAAGTAAGCAAAGTGCCGTACAATTACACGCGTAAACAAACCTTGACCAATGCCGAGCGCTACATCACGCAAGAACTCAAAGAACTGGAAAATAAAATTTTAAATGCCGACGGCCGCATTTTACGTTTAGAAAGTGCGTTGTTTGACGAAGTGCGCAAAACCGTAGCGGCGCAAATTATGCCGCTGAAACAATTTGCGCAAATCGCCGCGGAACTGGACGTATATTTATCGCTTGCGTTAGCCGCGATGAAATACAACTATGTACGTCCGGTTGTCAGCGACGGCACGGGTCTTTCCTATAAAGAAGGACGCCACCCGATTGTGGAATCTTTACTTGCGGCGGGGGCCTTTGTGCCTAATGATTTGGAAATGGACGGCGCAAACACACAGATGATGCTTATCACGGGGCCGAATATGGGCGGAAAAAGTGTGTATTTAAAGCAAACGGCGCTGATTGTGATTATGGCGCAAATCGGTTCGTTCGTTCCGGCCAAAGAAGCGTTTGTCGGCATCATAGATAAAATTATGACGCGTATCGGTGCGCACGATGCGTTACAACACGGCAATTCTACTTTTATGGTAGAGATGAATGAAACCGCACACATTTTAGCGTCGCAAACGCCGCGCAGTTTGATTTTGCTTGACGAAGTAGGGCGCGGGACATCTACCTTTGACGGTATTTCTATTGCATGGTCTATTGTGGAGTATTTATACAGACCCAGAGGCGGCGCAAAAGTATTATTTGCCACGCATTATTTTGAGCTGGTGGATTTGGAAAACAAATACGCCAGTGTGAAAAATTTCCACGTGGAAGCCAAAGTGTATCAAGACAGTTTAGGGCAAAGCAAACTGGCCTTTTTGTATAAAATTATGCCGGGTGCGGCGGACCAATCGTACGGCATTCACG
>JAGCKY010000021.1 GCA_017647245.1 Elusimicrobiaceae bacterium | reverse complement strand
CGGTGCGGGCGCTTCCCGTTCCGGGAACAAACAGCTGGCGATTCTTTCTTGCGTGGTTTTGTGCCACTTATTATCTACGCGGGTTTCACAAGTAGATGCAAATACAGCCGCGGCAGTGAGGATACAGCTAAACATAAAAAATAATTTTTTCATATACGCTCCTAGAACAATACCTATTTTCATTATACAAAAACTGAGTTTATGCGCACGGATATTTTGATTGGTTTTTGTTTGCTTAAAAATAGGCCTTGACTTGTTTTTTTTTTTTGGTACAATACGGGGGTACGTGAATATTTTAAATGTCGTCATTGCAGGCGTGGACCTGCAATCCAGCGTCGTTTATGAGAGTAGTTTTTCCTTATAAACGGCTCTGGATCCCGGGTCCATGCCCGGGATGACGGATTAAAGGAGAGGTTATGAAAAAAGCATTTACGCTAATTGAATTATTAGTCGTCGTATTAATTATTGGTATTTTGGCGGCGATTGCTCTGCCACAGTATCAAAAAGCAGTTACTCGTTCACGCTTTGCCAACTTAATGCCCTTAACCCGTGCCATTCAAGAAGCCGAGGAAAGATATTACCTGGCCAATAATACCTACACTGCTTCTTTTGATGATTTGGATATTGATTACGGCGATAAAAGAGGAAATTATTATTATTACCACGGCGGATACTGTTCGCTGACATGGTGGGATAAGGCAGTGGCGTGTGGTTTGCAGGATGAAACTCCGACGGTTTTCTATATACGCACTTTTATACATAGCAATAAAAACGGAAAAGCCTATTGTGTAATTGATAAAGAGAGTCCTTGGCAGCACATCTGTCAAAATATCAGCGGTAAAAATGAACCTGTAGAAAAGGGCGATTATTATGCTTATGAAATGGACTAAAAAACACCCCGCAAAATTTCACGGGGTGATTAGTAAAACTTATTTTTTCTTTTGATGTTTCACGGGCTTTCCGTAATAGGCCTTGAGGAAAATTTCCTTAATTTCGCTCACCAGCGGATAGCGCGCATTGGCTCCCGTGCATTGGTCGTCGAACGCCATCACGGATAGTTTGTCTAAATTCTTCAAAAAGTCTTTTTCCGGGATACCGTACTCTTTGATTGATTTGGGAATGCCTAATTTCTTCTTCAAATTCACAATCATATCAATGAGCTTTTGCACCTTTGCGTCTTGGTCTTTGAGTTTATTATCCGGCAATAAATAATCAATCAGTTTAGCATAGCGGCCTTTAACAAACGGATAGCGGTATTGCGGATATAAACCTTGTTTGGTGGGTTTGTCGGTGGCGTTGTAGTCAATCACGTACGGGAGTAAAAACGCATTGGCCAGCCCGTGCGGAATATGATACATCGCGCCCAGTTTATGCGCCATGGAGTGATTGAGCCCGAGGAAGGCATTGGCAAATGCCATGCCCGCAATCGTGGCGGCATAGTGCATTTTTTCGCGTGCGGGAATATCTTTTGCACCTTTGTTATAAGAGCGTTCCAAATACTTAAACACGAGGCGCAACGCTTCCAGCGCTTGCCCTTCCGTAAAATTGGTAGAGAAAATAGACGTGTACGCTTCCACGGCGTGTGTGAGCACATCCAGCCCCGAATAAGCTGTCAATGTTTTGGGCATGTGCAGTACAAATTCCGGGTCAATGATGGCCATATCCGGCGTAAGGGCATAATCGGTAATGGCGTATTTAGTGCCGGATTTTTCGTCGGTGATAATGGTAAACGGCGTTACTTCAGAACCGGTGCCGGACGTGGTGGGAATAGATACCATAACCGCTTTTTTGCCAAGCGGCGGCGCGGCGTAAATGCGTTTGCGAATGTCCATAAAGCGCATGGCGATATCTTCAAAACTGGTGTTGGGGTTTTCATACATCAGCCACACCATTTTGGCCGCGTCCATGGCAGACCCGCCGCCAAGGCCAATAAGCACATCGGGTTGCCACGTGTTGGCAATGGACAGCGCTTTAGTGACATTTGCAATATCCGGGTCAGGGACGACATCTGCAAACACGCGTACTTTAATGCCTAAATTTTCCAGCACGTCAACTACCTTGCGCACATGGCCCAATTGTTCCATGGTTTTATCGGTAATAATATAGGCGCGTTTCTTATCTTGCAATTCGGCAAGGGCTTGTTCCAAGGCCCCGCGTTTGAAATAAATTTTAGCAGGTACTTTGTACCAATACATATTTTCACGGCGTTCTGCGACGGATTTTATGTTCATAAGATGTTTCACTCCTATATTTTCACTGACGGAATTGCCGCCCCACGAGCCACAACCCAGGGTGAGCGACGGGGCTAATTTGAAATTATACACATCGCCGATAGCGCCTTGCGAGGAAGGCATATTAATCAGCGTACGTGCGGTAGGCATATCTTGGAAAATATCAATATGCTTTTGATTCGTTTCATCGGTATACAACACAGACGTATGCCCCGCGCCGCCGTAGTAAATTAAATCTTTGGCGATTTGTACGGCATGTGTAAAATCTTTGGCACGGTAAAAAGCCAGCACGGGGGAAAGTTTTTCGCACGCGAAAGGTTCCGCGTCGCTGACCTCTTTGGCCTGTGCAATTAAAATTTTAGTATCGGCCGGAACTTTGATGCCGGCCATGTGTGCAATTTGCTCGGCACTTTGGCCTGCAATAGCGGCATTTAATTTACCGTCTTTGACGATAGTGGCGGCCAATTTAGCGCGGTCTTTTCCCGTCACAAAATGGCAACCGCGCAAAGTAAATTCTTTTTTCACTTTTTCATAAACAGAGCTTTCCACGATGACGGCTTGTTCGCTGGCGCAAATTGTTCCGTTGTCAAAGGTTTTACTCATAATGATAGAGCTGACGGCCATTTTGATATCGGCAGTGTGGTCAATGACCACAGGCGTATTGCCCGCTCCCACGCCGATAGCCGGTTTGCCTGACGAATAAGCGGCCAGTACCATGCCCGGCCCGCCGGTGGCTAAAATCAAATTGATATCTTTGTGATGCATCAGTGCATTGGAAAGCGGCATGGTGGGGTTTTCAATCCAGCCGATAATGCCTTCCGGCGCGCCGGCT
>JAGCKY010000020.1 GCA_017647245.1 Elusimicrobiaceae bacterium | reverse complement strand
GGAATATCCCATGTTTTTTTGCCGGGACGAAACTCGGCGCGCGGGAATTTTTGTACATATTCTTTCAAACTGCCTCGCCGGACAAAAACTAAATTTTTTAGGAAAGCTAACTTTTCGCTGTCAATGCCGTCGGGGTCATAAATGCTGCCGTCATAATCCATACAGCCCAGTACCTTAGCGCCGAGCTGGGTCAGCTTTTCAATCGCGTGCAGGCCCACATTGCCCGAACCGGACACGACGGCGGTTTTGCCTTTCAGTCCGTCACCGCGCGTGGCAAGCATATTTTGTGCAAAATAGGAAAGTCCGTACCCCGTGGCTTGCGGGCGCAACAGACTGCCGCCCCAATTGGGTTTTTTACCCGTAAAAGCACCCGTAAAATCATTAGTTAATTTTTTATACTGACCAAACATATAGCCGATTTCGCGTGCGCCGCAACCCAAATCTCCGGCGGGAATATCGGTATGATAGCCGATATGGTGGTACAGCTCATCTATAAAGGAGTGGCAAAAGCGCATCACTTCCGTGTCGCTTTTTCCGCGCGTGTCAAAGTCAGAGCCGCCTTTCCCGCCGCCCAGCGGCAAGGTGGTCAGCGAATTTTTAAATGTTTGTTCAAATGCTAAAAATTTAAGCGAATCTGCCGTCACCGTTTCGTGAAAACGAATCCCGCCTTTGTAAGGCCCAAGCGCGCTGTTATATTGCACGCGGAAACCACGGTTGACGTGGATTTCGCCTTTGTCATCACGCCACGGCACGCGGAAACTAATAATGCGCTCCGGCTCTACAATACGTTCCAAAATTTTTTCTTTTATATAACGCGGGTTCTGCTCTAAAACGGGTGTCAAACTACCTACTACTTCTTTGACGGCTTGTTGGAAAACTTTTTGGGCCGGGTCGCGCTTGGCGACGCTGTCTAAAAATGAAGAAATATATTCTTTCGTGTTCATAAGCCCTCCTGTGCTTTCTTTTATTATAGCAACAATTAGAGCGTCTGCAAGTGCAAAATCGTGTGGCAAAATGCTTACAATATGTTATGATAAAGTTAGGAAAACTTACAATTGAGGATTGTATGGCAAAGCTCAGCTCTAATATGGAAGATTATCTGGAAGCCATTATGGTGGCGGAAAATAAGGACGGTTCGGCCCGCGTGACCGATGTGCGCGATTTGCTGGGCGTAAAGACTCCCAGCGTGACGGGCGCTTTGCGCGTGCTGGCGGAAAAAGGATATTTAAAGCATGAGCCGTACCGGGGCGTGAAGCTGACTGCCAAGGGCCGCCGCACCGCACAAGATGTGAAAGCGCGCCATGTGATTTTGAGTTCTTTTTTGACGGACGTATTGGGCGTGCGAGCCAAAACCGCCGATATTGATGCGTGCAAAATGGAGCACACCGTCAGCCGCGAAACATTAGACAAATTGCACGCTTTTCTACAAAAACAAGGAAAGAAGAAATAAAAAATTTGACAACAAAACGGGGACTTTTGAAAGCCCCCGTTTTTTAAGGTTAACTTATTATCCTAGCACAAAGCTAGAAATTGCGTTTGATGATGCTGCGCACAATGCCTTCTACGTGAAAGCTGTGGCGGTCGGCAATAATGGGGGAGTATTTTTTATTTTGCGATTCCAAAATGATGTTTTCTCCGTCCTGACTAAAGCGTTTGACCATCACTTCACCTTGATTAACGCACACCACAATATCACGCTGGCGCGGGCAACGGTCCTGCTCTACAATCAGCCAATCGCGCGGGGAAATAATATTTTCCATAGAATCGCCCTTGGCCTCTACCATAAATCCTTTGCACGCCGGAAAGTACAGCATGCTTGGGTCTACGGGCACCACGCGCGTGGGCGCGCCGGACAGTAGCGTGCCTTCCGGGCCGCATTTGGCTTGACCGTACATCGGCAAATATACGACATTGCGCTCGGGGTCTTTTAAAATAAAATAATCGCGCGGATTTTCCGGGTTGCGTTTAAGATAGCCCTTTTTTTCCAGTTGTTTGATGTGATGAAACGCCACACTTTTGCTGGCCACGCCCAGCCGCTCCGCGAGTTCCTGCAAGGTAAGCGGGTCGGAAATGTTGGTTTTCAAAATTTCTAACAACTCTTTTTGTTTGGTGTGTAATTGTTTCATATTTTTATTATAGCATAAAAAGTTCTATAGTTTGTTCTATTTTTTGAAAGTCGTTTTTATGGAACAAAAATAGGGCTTAACTTGTTTTTTTTTTTTTGGTATGATATGGAGGTGGTGACTATTTTTAAAGTCGTCATCGCAGGCGCGGGCCCTCAATCCAGCGTTGTTTAATAAGGAAAAACAACTTTTATAAACAGACTGGATCCCGGGTCCATGCCCGGGATGACGGATTAAAAGGAGAGTATTTTATGAAAAAAGCATTTACGCTCATAGAGCTGTTAGTCGTTGTTTTAATCATCGGTATACTGGCCGCGATAGCCCTGCCGCAATATGAAAAGGCTGTTTGGAAAACTCGTAATACAGAGCTTAAACAACTAGTCAGAAGTATTGCGCAAGCGGAACAAGTATATTTTTTGGCTAATGGTAAATACGCCGCCAATTTTAATGAACTGGATATTGATTTGCCTTTGACCCCGGTGGCGACCACTAAGGGAGGTAGTACGGGAGCATGTCTAACTACTACGCAAGGAACAGACAGTGCTCGTGTTGGAAAAGATTTTTATATAGCACTTAATTCAACAGCAAGTGATTTGTCTCGTATGGCAATAGTGAGTTATTACAATACCGGTAAGTATAAATGTTCCGGATTTGGTATTTCTCTCAATTCTCCGAACTCACTTGAAAAACTACACTGCAGAGAACAAAAAGAAAGTAGTTTATATACAGCGGGAAATGGTGCGTTTTGTGAAAAAGTAGAACAAGGCACCTATGTGAATACTGGTAATGAGTATTGGCGCAATTATCAATTGCCTTAAATAAAACCCCCGCACGACGCGGGGAGTTTTTTTATTTCAAAAAACTCTTTCCGGTCAGTAGCGGCGGCAAACCTAAATAATCTGCGGCGGTCTGTCCTAGGTCTGCGTACGTACTGCGCGCGCCTACAAAACCCGGCGTAACTTTTTTGCCAAACATAATAACAGGCACATGTTCACGCGTATGGTCCGTGCCTTTATACGTCGGGTCGCAACCGTGGTCGGCCGTGATAAAAACAATATCATCTTCTTTCAAGATGGCTTGCAGCTCGGGCAGGCGGGAATCAAAATACTCCAACCCTTCCTTATACCCTTCCACGTCGCGGCGGTGACCCCATGTCATATCAAAATCCACAAAATTGGTAAACACAATGCTGTTGCCCGGTGCATTTTTAACTTCCTGCAAAGTTACGTTCCACAGTTCTTCTAAACCGGATGCTTTTACCGCGCGCGTGATGCCTTGCTGGGCAAAGATATCGGCAATTTTTCCGATGGAAATCACTTGTCCGCCCGCGTTTTTCATTACGTCTAACAGCGTGGCATGCGGGGGTTTTACGGAATAATCGTGGCGGTTTTTGGTGCGTTTAAACTGTCCTTTTCTTTCGCCCTCAAAAGGCCGGGCAATCACGCGCGCGATGTTATAAGGTTTCAAATGCTTAAACGCAATTTCACACACCTGATACAAGCGCTCCAACCCGAAGTGTTTTTCGTGCGCGGCAATTTGAAATACGCTGTCTACCGAGGTATAACAAATGGGTTTTCCGGTTTTGATATGTTCCTCGCCCAATTCTTCAATGATTTCCGTTCCCGATGCGGCCTTGTTACCCAAAATGCCGGGCAGGTTGGCTTCTTTGCAAATTTTTTCCACCAAATCGGTCGGGAAAGACGGATACTGCAGGGGAAAATATCCCCAGTCAAAAGTCACGGGAACCCCCGCCATTTCCCAATGGCCCGACGAAGTGTCTTTGCCTTTGCTGACTTCTTTCATAAAACCGTATTTGGAGGGTAAACTTACTTGTGCGGCCGGTTGCGGCCCAGT
>JAGCKY010000019.1 GCA_017647245.1 Elusimicrobiaceae bacterium | reverse complement strand
TGATTATTTTTGCCATTATTTTTGTAGCTACTTTTTTAATACATAAGCCCTTTAATGTCCACGCGGTTGAAAAGCGTTGGGTACAGGAAATCTACCATTATTTAGAAATTGCTTGCGTGGTACAAGGGTTAATTATCCTAAACCTATTATTTTGGTAAGAGAATTGTTACGATTGGCCCCTTACTTAAATGTAGGGACTTTTTAGTGTCCCAACTCTGTCCATTCTCCGTATAGCTTATTTGCTTAATCTTGCTTATTTACTGTGACCAAAAAGCGCACATGGCATAATTTAAACTTTCTGCTTGACTTGGAGTTAACTCAAACTGATACAATATCTTTACAGGAGGAGTTATGACCATTTCGGAAGTAAGCAAACGGTGCAATATTTCGCCCGATACGTTACGCTACTATGAAAAAGTGGGACTACTATCAGATGTAAACCGTACTGCAGGCGGAATAAGAGATTACACGGAGCAGGACTGTGCACAGATAGAGTTTGTCAAATGCATGCGTAGTGCCGGGCTTTCCATAGAAATACTGCGAAAGTATTTTGAACTCTTTAAGCGCGGCAAACGCACGCTCAAAGCACGACGTGAGTTGTTAGCTACCGAGCGTAAAGCCCTGCAAGGGCGGCTAGAGGAGTTACAAGATACACTTAAACGGTTAGATTATAAAATCTCCGTTTATGACAAGGCAATTGCTTCTAAAGACAAAGAACTCAAATTCTAGGAGAAAGTATGCTAAAAAAAATACTGATTACATTACTTGTTTTAGCCGTTATCGGTGGGATAATAGCGTTGGTGCATCATATACGGGTAGCTCATCGCAATAGAAAAGAACTCGCCCGTTTTGCCGAAGAAATACCTTATACCGCTAACTTGGGCAGAGTGTTGGTAATTTACTATTCTTGGACAGGCCATACGCAAGACATCGCCGAGCAAATCGCGGCCCTTACAAAGGGCGATACGTACCGCATCCAAACACAGGAAGAATTTAAATCCTCTCCTGCATTTTATGCGCGGATTAAAAAAGAACTAAGCAATAAAATCTATCCCGCCCTGGCCGGTAACTTGCCCGATGTGAGCAATTATGACGTCGTATTTGTAGGAGCTCCGGTGTGGTGGTACACAATGGCTACTCCCTTTTATTCCTTTTTAGAGAAAATGGACTTTAAGAATAAAAAAGTGATACCTTTCTCTACCCAAGGCAGTAACCCCGGAACATTTTTAAAGGATTTTACTGCTAATGCCCAAAACGCCCAGGTGGGTAATTATGCCAATTTTAACAACGTGGGCCCGGAATATAACGAAGCCGTGCATAATAAAATCGTGCATTGGCTGAACAATTTATAGGAGAAAATATGAATAAAAAAGTATTAATTATATCTGCCTCACCCCGCAAAGGGGGCAATTCCGACTTGTTATGTGACCAGTTTCTGTTAGGTGCTAAAGAAGCCGGACATAACGTGGAAAAAATCTTTTTACGTGATCATAAAATTAATTACTGTTTAGGTTGCGGTGTGTGCAATAATACGCATAAATGCGTGCAAAAAGATGATATGAAAGCGTTATTGGATAAAATGGTGGAGGCCGATGTGATTGTGCTGGCTACTCCAGTTTATTTCTATACTATGGACGCACAATTAAAGACGTTCATTGACCGTTGTGTGCCCAGATATACGGAAATTTCCAATAAAGATTTTTATTTTATTCTATCCGCCGCCGATACCGTAAAGAAAAACCTAACCCCTGCCGTAGAAGGTCTGCGCGGGTTTACGCGCGATTGTTTGGAAGGCACTAAAGAGAAAGGCATTATTTACGGTACGGGTGCCTGGCAAGTTGGTGAAGTAAAGGACTTGCCCATCTATAAAAAAACATATGAAATGGGTAAAAAATGCTAAAAGGAGATAACATAATGAAAAAATTACTTGCAGTATTACTTGGAACCATAACATTGGCAGCTTGCCAAAATGCTCCTAAAGTACAAGAGGCATCTGCCAACAAACCCGTGGTGTATTTCACGCGGGACATTAGCCCGGAAGGGTTAGTCAAAATCTACGATAAAATTTCTGCCAACATTGACGGCAAAGTGGCTATCAAATTCCACACCGGAGAGCCGCACGGCCCGAACATTTTGCCGGTACCCATGGTAAAAGCCTTGTGGGAACACATCCCCAACAGTACGCTGGTAGAAACCAATGTGTTTTATAATTCCCCGCGCCAAACCACCGAAGGGCATAGAGAAGTATTAAAAACCAACGGCTGGACGTTTACCAAAGTGGATATTATGGACGAAGACGGAACGATTATGCTCCCTGTCAAAGGCGGCAAACACTTCAAAGAAATGTCCATGGGTAGCCACGTGTTGAATTACGATTCTCTGGTGGTCCTCACGCACTTTAAAGGCCACACCATGGGCGGTTATGGCGGAAGTTTAAAGAACATTGCTATCGGTATGGCAGATGGAAAAATCGGCAAAAAGATGATCCACCAAAAAGGTGATGAGCAATGGGGTTATACAGGGGCCCGTTTCATGGAGAATATGGTGGAATCTGCTAAAGCCACGGTGGACCACTTCGGCAAGAAGATTGTGTACATTAACGTCTTGCGCCGTATGTCTGTAGATTGCGATTGCGCGGGTACTTCTGCCGCCGAGCCCAAAGCGCACGATATCGGCATTTTGGCCTCTACGGATTTGATGGCTGTGGACCAAGCATCACTTGACCAAGTATATGCCTTGCCGGAACACGAAGGTCATGACTTAAAAGAACGCATTGAATCACGCGAAGGACTCAGACAAATTTCCTATATGAAGGAACTAGGTATGGGAACAGGCGAATATACTTTAGTTGATATGGATAAATAACTATGAAAGCATTACTCATTAACGGAAGTCCGCACAAAGAAGGATGTACCTTTACGGCACTGAGTGAAATTGCCAACACTCTTAAAAAAAACGGTATTGAAAGTGAAATTTTTCACGTTGGCACAAAACCGATTGCCAACTGTATTGCTTGTGGAAAATGCCGCGAAACAGGTAAATGCGTGTTTGATACCGATGGCGTCAATGAAATTGGCGCACGATTAAATGAGTTTGATGCCATCGTGCTGGGCTCGCCTGTTTATTATGCGGGGCCATCCGGTCAACTTTGTTCATTTTGTGATCGGCTGTTTTTCTCTAATTCCAAGAAAATGGCCGGCAAGTTAGCAGCAGCCGTCGTATCTTGCCGCAGAGGCGGCGCAACGGCCTCTTTTGATCGGTTGAACAAGTATTTTACCATTACCAATATGCAGATTGTCGGATCCCAGTATTGGAATATGGTACACGGATTCACCCCGGAAGATGTACGCAAAGATATAGAAGGTTTGCAAACCATGCGTACACTGGCACAAAATATGGCGTGGTTACTCAAATGTATTGAACTGGGCCAAAAACACGGCATCAATAAGCCGGAATATGAGCCGATAAAATTTACGAATTTTATTAACTAGGAGAACCCATGAAAAAATTACTCGCACTTTTACTAACCGCATTATTTGCTACCGCCTGTAATGCCAAACCCAAAACCGAGGAGGCCCCAAAACCTATGACACAAAATAACAAAGTATTAGTAGTTTATTTTTCCCGCACCGGAGAACAATACAGCGTCGGGAACATTAAAGAAGGTAACACCGCCATTGTGGCCAAAATGATTGCCGATAAAACAGGAGCAGATTTGTTTGAAATTAAACTGGTAAACGATACGTACCCTGCTTCCTATACCGCGCTCACCAAAGCGGCACAACAGGAAAAAAGAGCCAATGCACGCCCTGAAGTGACAGGCAAAGTATCTAATTTTGACGACTATGGCACGGTATTTATCGGATGTCCCAACTGGTGGGGCGATTTGCCTATGGCCGTTTATACGTTTATGGAACAGTATGATTGGAGTGGCAAGAAAGTAGCTCCGTTTGTAACGCACGAAGGCAGTGGCTTATCCTCTATTCCAAGCAGTATCAAGAAAACCACTAAAGCCGACGTATTGAACGGGTTTTCCCTTTACGGACACGAAGCCCAAAACGAGCGTGAAAGTGCTAAACTCAAAGTGGATGCTTGGCTCAAAAAACTAGGTTTTTAGATGAAAAAACTCATCCAACCCTTACGTCTTCTTGTACAGGCCTGCTTTATGGCGGGCCTGTTTTTGCCTATATTCCCGTTTGCGGATAACATCGGACAGAAAATTTGGATAACTATTTTGTTTGTGGGGGTGTTTTTCTGCGGATGGATATGCCCGTTTGGAGCCTTGCAGGATTGGCTCGGTTGGATAGCCAAAAAATTACATTTTCCCCGCTACAAACTGCCGCAAAAGTTACAACAATATGTTCAACTCCTGCGCTACGTTTTGTACGGCTTAAGCGTGATAAACATTGTGGTTTTTTTCCTCAACAGCCGCTTCTTTTTTGAGCATAGCGTGGTGGCCGGTGCATGGGAGTGGGTGAGCGGTAGCGTGATGGCACTTTTTTTATTGGCTACGCTATTTACGGACCGCCCTTTCTGCAATTATTTTTGTGTGAAAGGGGCCTCGTTAGGGGTATGGAGCGTATTGCGCCCCATTGGAATCACAAGAGAAGAAAAATTCTGTGTGCATTGTTCCAAATGCGACCAAATATGCCCCATGAACATTGAAGTTTCTAGCGTAGCATTTGTACGTCATCCCAACTGCATTAACTGTATGCAGTGTTTAACTGCCTGCCCGAAAGGATGTATAAAGTTCAAGTTAATTCATTCCAAAAGATAATACCTAGCCCCTTACTTAGTTAAGGGG
>JAGCKY010000018.1 GCA_017647245.1 Elusimicrobiaceae bacterium | reverse complement strand
TTTATTATAAATACTTTTTTATTATTGGGCAAGGGGAAAAATAATTATTGTTTTATTATTGCCAAAATAGGGCTTGACTTGTTTTTTTTTTTTGGTATGATATGGAGGTAGTAGTTATAAATAAAGTGTCGTGCTGAGTCGTTTTTGCTCAGCACCTCGGCCTTATTTTTTAAGGAAGAGGTCCCCCGACTACAACTTTCGGGGGCAGGCTCTGAGCAACAACATCTCAGGACGACAGAGAGAGGAGAACATATTATGAATAAAAAAGAAATAAAAAAGGGGCGTCATCCCCGAATGTTTCTATCGGGGATCTCCCTTATTGGTTACATAAATAAGGAAAAATCCTTATTTGTAAACAACAAGAAAGCGGGAGATTCCCGACAGCGACTCTCGGGAATGACGACTTTGTTTAATAACGGCTTCACTCTAATAGAATTATTAGTAGTAGTCCTCATTATCGGCATACTGGCCGCGATTGCTCTGCCGCAATATCAAAAGGCGGTGGAAAAGGCATATTTTGCAGAAGCAGTAGTTCAAGTCAAAGCATTGGGAAATGCGGAAAAAATATATTTTTTGGCGAACGGCGAATATACGCGAAACTGGGAAGATTTAGACGTCGGTTTTGAAGGGACTCCCCAAGATGAAGTAGCATATCGATTAGACCAAAAAAATTGGTTTTTATCATTAGAAAATGCAATTAGTAAAAATTATGTCCACGCATCCAGACAAAAAGAGTATCAAGACGGCCGTTGGTATATTCTGTATTATTTGCCTACAGATACGATGTATTGCCGCGCATTAGCCGCCGATAGCAAAGCACAAAAGGTTTGTAAAATGTTTGGAGTACAAGGGGCTTGTCCGTGGAATGCGGACGATAATACTTGTTATAACTTACCGTAGTTTGAGAGAAAAGAAAACCCCGAAGCAAAACTTCGGGGTTTTCAGCGGGTCTGTAAACTTACATCTTAATTCTTCGGGTCACGTTTTCGTGCTTGATACATTCAATCACGTCGCCCTCGGCAACAGCTTTGAATCCTTCTACCAAAATGCCGCATTCAAAGCCCTTCTCCACTTCTTTGACGTCATCTTTGAAGCGTTTGAGTCCGCCGATTTTTCCGTGGCCGACTTCCTCGCCGTTGCGGAAGATTTTTACTTCGCCGCCGCGTACCATTTTACCTTCTTCCACGAGTGAGCCGGAAATAATCCCGGAGCTCAGGCGCATGACTTTTTTAATGGTCGCTTTGCCCAAAGATACTTCCACCACGTCGGGTTCAAGTAAACCTTCCATGGCGGCTTTGATATCTTCCAAGAGTTCAAAGATAATCGTGTACTTGCGAATTTCAATACCTTCGCGTTCGGCTTCTTCTTCGGCGTTGTGGTCCACATCTACGTGGAAACAAATCACCACGGCATTGCTGGCTTTGGCAAGCAAAATGTCCGATTCATTGACGTTGCCCGGCGCAGACAAAATAATGTCTAGTTCCACCTCGTCAGACGGGATACGCAGTAGTGCGTCTTTGATAGCTTCAATGGACCCTTGCACGTCCGCTTTTAAAACAATCGGCAAACGCTTGACGGTATTTTCGCCGTTTTCGTCTTTCTTCAAGCTCATCAAAGAAACTTGTTTAGCGCGGCGGGCATTGATGTCCTCTTTTTGTGCCAGTTTGCGTTTCTCGGCGGCAAAGCGGGCTTCTTTTTCGCTTTCCATAATGTAAAGCGTATCACCCACTTGCGGTGGCTCTCCGCTGATACCTAAAATTTCCGCAGGTACGCTGGGTCCGATTTTCTGGTAGCGTCCGCCGTTTTCATCAATCAGCGCGCGAATGCGGCCATAGCTCGTTCCCACGATAAACGGGTCGCCCACTTTCATGGTGCCTTTTTGCACGAGTACGGTGGCTACCACGCCGCGTTTGTTATCGCGTTTGGATTCCAAAATGACACCCACACCCAAGCGGTCCGGATTGGCTTTGAGTTCCATCATTTCCGCTTGCAGGGCAATCATTTCCAAAAGTTTATCAATGTTGATTTTTTTCTTGGCGGAAATTTCTACAAAAATAGTAGAGCCCTGCCATTCTTCGGGCACGAGCCCGCGCGCGGCTAAATCCTGTTTGACACGGTCCACATTGGCACCGGGCAAATCAATTTTATTGACTGCCACAATAATCGGCGCGCCGGCGGCTTTGGCGTGTTCCATAGCCTCAATGGTCTGCGGCATAATTCCATCGGTGGCAGATACGACAAGCACCACAATATCGGTCGCTTGTGCACCGCGAGCACGCATGGCGGTAAACGCTTCGTGGCCCGGGGTATCTAAAAAGGTCAGCTCGCCTTTGGGCGTGCGCACGCGATACGCACCGATGTGCTGTGTAATGGCGCCCGCTTCACCCGCTACGACGTTTGAACTGCGAATCGCATCTAACAGCGACGTCTTACCGTGGTCCACGTGGCCCATAATCGTAATGACCGGGCTACGCGGTTTTAAGCTGGCGGGATCATCTTCCGCTTCCATAATGCTGACGGTTTCCTCGTCCAGTTCGGCGGCGGCTTCTTCTACTTCAAAACCACATTCCGAGCAGATAAGCTCCACCATATCTTTTTCCAAGCGTTGGTTAATGGTGGCAAATACGCCGAGCATCATCAATTTTTTGATGAAGTCATTAATTTTAAAATTCATCTTTTCCGCTAAATCTTTGACGGTTTCCGTACCGATTAAACGGACAACCTTGCCTTGCGGTTTAGCGGGTTCTTTCGCTTCTGCTTTAGGTTCCGGCTTGGGCGCAGGTTTGGGTTGTTGCGGCTGCGGTTTGGGCTGTTGAACCGGGGCAGGATTGAGCGGTGGGGGGGCCGGTTTGGGCTGCGGTTTGGGCTGTTGTACGACGGATTGCGGTTTGGCTTGCACAACCGGGGCCGGCTGTGGTTTAACGACCGGAGTTGGTTTTTGCGCCGGAGTCGGTGCGACTTTTACCGCTTTATGTTCTGCCGCTTTGTGTATTTTAGCCGCAGGTTTTTTCGCCGCGGTTTTGGGCGCGGCGGTTTTTTTGGCAACCGTTTTTTTGGCCGGGGCTTTGGCCGCGGTTTCTTTTTTGGCGGTTGTCTTTTTAGCGGTCGTTTTTTTGGCCGGAGCTTTTTTCTTAGCGGCTTCCTCGTCTTTATTGGTTGCTTTGGTCATCGGCAGCCTCCTGCGCCGCTACGTGTTTTTTGGCGCTTTCAATAATCTTGGCGGCGGTTTTTTCACCGATGCCTTGCAAGGCCGCTAAATGTTCCGGTTCTACCGCGGCAATTTGCTCGGCAGAAGTATATCCGGCTTTCTGTAAAATTTCAGCGGTTTTGGGGCCGATGCCGGCAATA